>JANYBF010000016.1 GCA_025360895.1 Verrucomicrobiota bacterium | reverse complement strand
ACCGCCTGCGGCGTGAAGTCGGTGTGCGCGAAAAAACGATAAGCGGCACAGGCTTGGCCCCACGAACCGGTGGCCGCGGGAAGGGAGGCGTCCGGCGCACGCGCCAAGGCCTCGGCGAGGCGGGTCAGCCGGCGCGTCCGCGCTGCTTTTTTTTGCGTCCAAAACCCATTCTTGCCGCGCGGCAAACTTCGAGTAACATCCGTATTCGGGCTGTTGCGGAACACCAGCCTGCAAATAAAAACCGCATGACACCCGAGCTTTCATTGTTCGCCGCGCGCTTGCGCGAGTCCATTCACTATGGTTTTCAAGCGGAGAGCTTTGGCGAGTTTGCTCTGGAGCTCTTCGCGTTGCAATTCGCCAGCAACTCCGCGTATCGAACCCTCTGCAAATCTCGGGGCCTTACGCCGTTGACCGTGTCGCACTGGGCGCAAATTCCGGCGGTGCCGACGGCGGCCTTTAAGGAGCTTGAACTCACCTGCCTGGCGCCAGCGGAGCGGACGCATGTGTTTTATTCCAGCGGCACGACGGAGCAGCGCCCCAGCCGCCATTTTCACAATGCGGCATCCTTGGTGGTCTATGAGGCCTCGCTCTGGCCGTGGTTCGCGGAAAATTGCCGACTGCCGATTGCTAATTGCCGATTGTTGAGTCTGACACCATCGCCGGCACAAGCTCCGCGCTCTTCATTAGTACACATGCTTGATTTCGTGCGACAGAAGCTAGGCGCAGACGTGAGTGCGTTTGTTGGCAGCGTTGGGATTGAAGGAGTGTGGACGGTAGATTTCGATGCAGTGCTGACGACGTTGACGTTGAACGATTTCCGACCGTTGCTGGTTTTGGGAACGGCTTTTTCATTCGTGCATCTGTTGGACGAACTGGCGGCAAGAAAAGCCCGGCTTCAACTTCCGCCGGGTTCACGCGTGATGGAAACCGGTGGCTACAAGGGTCGATCCCGCACCTTACCGAAGGCCGAGTTGCACGCGCTCATCACGGAGCGGCTTGGCGTCTCGGCTTCAAATATCGTCTGCGAATACGGGATGAGCGAGTTGAGTTCGCAGGCGTATGATGCTGCATGTCTTAGGTTTGAGGTCCAAAGTCTAAAGCCGGTTCGCGTCCTCCGTTTTCCACCTTGGGCGCGGGTTCAGATCATCTCGCCTGAAACGGGCTGCGAAGTTGGCGAAGGCGAAACGGGTTTGCTGCGCGTGTTCGATCTGGCCAACGTGTTCTCCGTGTTGGCCATCCAAACTGAAGACCTGGCCGTGTGTCGTGGCGACGGCTTTGAATTAATCGGTCGCGCGCAACTCGCCGAACCGCGCGGATGCTCGCTGATGACGGTTTGATCGGTCCCAAAATGAATTCAAACGCGAATCACAAGACCCGCTCGCTCTGGCTGGTGGGGGCATTGCATGCCTTCACGCACATCTATCACGTCGCGCTCCTGCCGCTTTATCTCTTGATGCAGCGCGATTTCAAATTCGCGAGCGTGGCGCAGGCGACCGCGTTGGTCACAGTGCAGATGGTTGCCTACTTTCTGCCGAGCTATGCGATGGGAGTGCTGGCCGATCGGGTGAGCCGGAAAAAGCTTTTGGGCTTCGGCTTGTTGATCAATGCGCTGGGTTACGTGGGCTTGGCGTTTGCACCCAACTACATCTGCGCTCTAGCGGCCGTGATCGTCGCGGGCATTGGCGGAAGTTTTTATCACCCGGCGGCGACAGCCATGGTGGCGCGGCTGTATCCGGTCGGGACAGGCCGGGCGCTCGGGTTGATCGGGATTGGCGCGAGTGTTGGATTTTTTGCCGGGCCAATCTATTCAGGCTGGCGGGCGACGATGCTGGAGCCGTTGCTTGGCGCGGCGGCGTGGCGCCGGCCCGTGTTGGAACTGGGCGTGCTCGGTGTCCTGGCCGCGATTCTGTTTGCCTGGTTGGCGGATGATGACCAGCCCGGGCCCTTGCAAACGAGGGCGGCCCGTGTGGCGGAGAAGCTCTTCCCAACGCCGCTTTTGTGGGTTTTGTTCCTGGCGGGTTCGCTGGCTTTCAGCTTGCGCGATTTCGCCGGCTCGGCCATGGGCAGTCTTGGTTCTTTATTTTTGCAACAGGCACATGGCTACGACGCGCGACATGCGGGCCTGGCGTTGAGTGGGATTTTTCTGGCGAGCGCCGTGAGCAATCCCTTGTTCGGCCATTTGAGCGATCACGGGCGTAAACGCTGGACGGCGTCGGTGCTGTTGATTGCGGTCGTGCTGGTGGCGGTGTTTCCGCATGTGCCGGCGGGTTGGGCGATTCCTCTTTTTCTCGCCTACGGTTTTTTCTTCATGTCGAGCTACCCAATGGTGGAGGCGGCGTTGATGCAATCGGTGCCGGATGGAGTGCGGGGCCGGGTGTTTGGATTGTTCATCACGATCGGTGGATTGCTCGGCAATCTCTCCCACTGGGTTGTTGGCTTAGCCGTGCTACGCATGGGGGAATCGGCTCACCAACCGGTGAGTTATTTCACGCTCTATGGCATTCTGGCGGGAATGATTTTATTTTCGCTGCTTGGATTGCCCTGCCTCCACGCGATTCGTAAACGGGAACATCTGGACGAACCCCCCGACCCCGCAAGCCGATGAACCTGCCGAACTATTTCATCGCTGATCTGCCCGCCGAGACAACGTTCTCGCCGGCAATGCTGGCCGAGGCGTGCGTGACCCTTAAGCGCAATCGCGAACAATACCTCGCGCCGCGGACGACGGATCAAATCGTTAAATTCATTGCCAATGTCGCCGAGGGCTGGCTGCAGGCCGACAACCCTTTCCGCAAGCTTGCGCTCGCCCAAGGACCGGGTAAGGCGGGCTTTAGCCGGCCCACATTGGAGCGAGGGCTGGATCAGTTCTTCGGCCAGCTTACGCGGGAAAATCTGCGGGCCCTCCTCGGGCAGGAACTGGGCGATGTGAAGCGATTGGATGCCTTGGTCGCCACGCCCGGCGAGGAGAAGTTTTCGCGGGCGGCGATTGCGACCGGGCCGGAACTTCTCGTTCACATCGCGGCGGGGAACATTCCGAATCCAACGTTGCTGAGCCTGGTGCTGGGACTGCTCACCCGCTCGGCGCAGTTTGTGAAGTGCGGGAGTGGCGCAGCATTTTTGCCGCGGCTGTTCGCGCACTCGATTTACGACGCGGATCATAAGCTTGGCGCGTGTCTGGAGATCGCCGAGTGGCGCGGCGGTAACGCCGCGCTGGAGGATGAGTTGTTCGCTGCGGCGGATTGCGTCACGGCCACGGGGAGTGACGAAACGCGGGCCGCGATTCGCGCGAAACTGCCAGTACGAACGCGTTTTCTTGGTTATGGCCATCGCGTGAGCTTCGGTTACGTGACGGGTGAAGCCCACTTCGGTCACGGCGCGAAGCGAATCATTACAGCGGCGGCGGACGACGTGGTGGCGTGGAATCAACTGGGCTGTCTTTCGCCGCATGTGATTTACGTGCAGCGGGGCGGGGAATACGCGCCGGAGCATTTCGCGCAATTGTTGGCCGAGGAGTTAGAGCGCCGCGAAACGGTCGAACCAAGAGGCGAAGTGACGACCGAGGTGGCGGCGGCCATTGCGTCGCGTCGGGGCATTTACGAAGTGCGCGCCGCGCATTCTCCGGAAACGCAATTGTGGCACAGCAAACATTCAACGGCGTGGACAGTGGTGTATGAGGCGGACGCGCGCTTCGCGGTGTCGTGCCTGCATCGGTTTATTTACGTGAAGGCCGTGGCGGATTTG
>JANYBF010000664.1 GCA_025360895.1 Verrucomicrobiota bacterium | reverse complement strand
ACCACGTTGGTACCGAATTTCGTGACCGCCAAGTGATGAAGGTTAGTGTCGGTGATGGTTGTGTTCGCGAACACTGCATCAACCTCCACTCGGCTGAGAAGCGGGGTGCCGTTATCCAATAACGCCAAGGCATACCCACCACCGCCATAACCGAAAACTATCCCTCCGTTAAAATTGAATGAAGCCACATTGGTGCTGGTCCGTTTGATCCAAGTCTCAATGGTGAAATCCTGTAATTGTAAGCTCGCCGGATTGCCCAATGAAACCCCATCGTGGTTGCCATCAAACACAAAGCCCTGACCCACCCGGCCCGCGCCGTACGTCGTATTGCCAGTCAGCGTCCCATTGTTCGTCCCTGCTTGATCCAAAGCATTGGCTTCACCCCGCCACCAACCCACCAGACCTGCGGGCGGGGCAACGCATCCTGCAAGCGAGTTGACGGTTAGAGTGGCATTCGAACTGGTCGCTGTACCGGCAAGATTGGAAACTATTACCGAATAAACTCCGGCAGATACAGGTTGCACATTCGTCAGCACCAACGTATCAGTGGCGGCCCCATCGATATTCGTGCTGTTCAGCCGCCATTGATAACTCAACGGGGCTGTTCCCGACGCAGTCACATTGAACGTCGCGGTTTCGCCAATCGTCACGGTTTGCGTTGCGGGCTGTGAAGTAATTACAGGGACACTTCCTCCCGACGGGCACTTGCCGCTGTCTCCCGCGCTGTAAATAGCCTGAACCTCCCCCGCTGAAAGTTGTCGGTTGTAAACACTGACTTCATCGATGGTACCCAGGAAACTGTTGGCCAAAGTGTCGCCCCGCGCACCAATGGCCGCCGGCGTAGCAAAGTTGAAAGTTGTGTTATACGGGGGAACCAAATCGGCAACTCCGTCCACGTAGAAAACCACATTAGTACCCGATTTAGTCACCGCCAAATGATGGAGGTTGGTGTCGGAGATGGTTGTGTTCGCGAACACCGCATCAACCTCCACTCGGCTAAGGAACGGCTTGCCGCTATCCAACATGCCCAAGACATACCCGCCGCCACCATAACCAAAAATCTCGCCCCCATTAAAGTCGAAAGAAGCCACGGTGGTGCTGGCCCGCTTGATCCAAGTCTCAATGGTGAAATCTTGTAATTGCAAACTCGCCGGATTGCCCAACGAAACCGCATCGTGGCTGCCATCAAACACAAAACCCTGACCCACTCGGCCTGCACCGTACGCGGTATTGCCAGTCAGCGTCCCATTGTTCGTCCCAGCTTGATCCAAAGCATTGGCTTCACCCCGCCACCAACTCACCAGACCCGCGGGAGTTGGTGTGCAAGTTGGCACAACCGGCACACACTTGCCCGAGCTACTGGCGTTGTAAATTGCTTGAACTTCGCCGGCTGATAGCGGTCGGTTGTAGACCGAAACCTCATCAATGCTGCCCAAGAAACTATTGGCCAAGTTGTCACTCCTGACGCCAATGGCTGCTTGTGCGCCGAATGTGTAGCTCGTGTTATAGGGTGGCACTAAATTGGCAACCCCATCCAAGTAGAAAACCACGCTGGTCCCCACTTTTGTTACCGCCACATGGTGAAGGTTGGTGTCGGTGATGGCCGAATTTGAAAACACGACATCAATCCCCATCCGACCAAGGAACAATGTGCCGTTATCCAACATGGCCAAAACATAACCACCATAACCGTATCCAAAAACCACGCCGCCACCTGCGTCAAAAGACGCTTGCGAGCTGCTAGACCGTTTGACCCAAGCCTCGATAGTGAAATCCTGTAACTGCAGGCTGGCAGGATTGCCTACCAAAACGCCATCGCCACTCCCGTCAAACACAAAACCCTGCCCCACCGGGCCCGCGCCGTACGTCGTATTGCCAGTCAGCGCACCATTGTTTGTTCCGACTTGATCCAGAGCATTATTCTCCCCTCGCCACCAACTAACCACACCTGCGGGCGGGGCAAAGCACCCGGCGAAAACATTGCCGACCAAGAATGATGAAACTACCGCGACGAGCACGGGAGTGGCCATAGAATAACGATCACTCAGTTTTCTTGAAGATTTCATAGTTACCCTTTTCCGAAATGTTGATTCCCGATAATCGCTCCTGCGTGAGAGTCCACGAAGTAGAGCACGAATTGGTAACAAAGTCAACGCAAAGGATTAACTTCGTTAGACTTCCACGCTGCGGGAAGACTTCTTCGAAATGCACCCACGCTTCAGGAAAGCATAAGTGTTTCAATTAGGCGCTGGGAACAATGCAAGAATCTCTGAGCATCGTAGAATCCGAACTCCCGACCGCCGCAGCTGAAGCGATGGAACACGAATCAACCGCTTTGAAGCCTATCGCTAAGGCATTGAGTAGCTGTGAACAATGAATTTGTGCGAGGCCCAACCATAGGAGCCAAGGTCACTGTAAACAACCCGATATTTGCTGACCATCTCTTCCCAAGCTTTTCGCTCGCCCAAACTATTTGAAGCACGATTGCAGTTCCAGTCATCGAAGAGAAGGATTGCGCCTTCGGTGACCATTTTCTGCTGAAAGACATATTCCAACACATCTTTGGTGGATTGATAAAGGTCGCAATCAACATGCAACAGTCCCAGCTTGGTGCCTGCGGGAAGTTTCCCAATGGTCGCGGAAAACCAGCCTTCGTAAATCAGAACCTGTTCGGGCTTGAGAAACGCCTCGCATCGCTTCCGCAGGACTTGAGGAGAGATACCTTTGCAGGTGCCCGGCCGCCACGTGCCTTCCCGCGTGTGAAACGAGGCGGCGTCCGTCTCGTTAGTCGTTGCCGGCAGACCCTCGAAGCTATCGAACAAGTGCAGGACCTTGTTGGTCCGAAAGGACGCCATTGCCGCTGATAACACCGTGGCCGTCCGGCCGGTCATGCATCCAAACTCAGCAATGTCTCCTTCCACCGAAGACCCAGCCACATACTGAACCGCGAACAACAAAGCGTCGGCAACCGCCTGGCAGTTGCGCGCGTCGGAGCCGTTTCTTTGCTGCAATTCATCGGTAATGACTTCGCGCAATTCAGGAACGTCTCTCAGGGGATCATGGATGAAACGCCGTTCGTAAAGTCCAAGCCTCGTCTTGATTCGCTGCCAGATTGTCATGGGTAATTCTTCAATACTGATTTATTTTCGTGCGGTAGATTGCCGCCTGCATTGGGACTGTCAATCACAATGCCCGCCCGGGAACTCGCGCCAGCACCATCCATACTTAAATAACTGATTCACGGGCCGACTTTAGAAGACATCGCGCTTTTTGCAACTGGTCGACCTTCCGCGTTTCAACAGATTCCTTCCCGACCGCAAATGCGCGCCGTGTCTGGTCACCGCTGACAAACTCATTGAGCATGATGCAACACCACTTCACCGAATACGCAGGCTGCAACCGTCGCACCCGGTCGGAAAAGGTGGAGTCCAGTTTCAGCGTCTGCGCAAGCCGGCTTAGAAATTCCTCCCGCAGAGTGAAGGGCACCGGGACCTGGGGTTGGCAGAAAAAATCGCAGGCCAGCTTCGCCGGGTCGTCCCAGCCTGCATATTCGAAATCAAAAAAACGCAACCGCCCATCCTCGGCCAGCAGCGCGTTGTGAAAGCCGAAATCCGAGGGTGACAAACAGCGCTGGGCCGGGCTCAACGGCGGGCCCGCTAGGATCTTCGCATCAATCGCCGAGCGGATTTTCTGCCAAACCGGTTTTAGATCCTCAGCCACAAACGCCGCGGCCTCCCGCTCCAGCGGGCTCACCGCCGCGATCTCAACCAGACGGGCGATGCGGCGCTCCACGCAGGCGAGATGTTCGGCCACGCTGAAGCAGGCTTCGGAAGCCAGCGGCAATTGCGCCGCCGCTGGCGTCACCCGCGCCTGGTTCAATTCCGCGATAAACGCCAGCGCCTGGCCGACATGGTCCAAGGTAATTTCTTCCGCACGCAATTTGTGACCGGCCACAAACGTGAACAACCCCAAGCGCTGTTCCTCATCCCAGCCCAACGGTTCGGGCGTCCGCCGCACGCCCTGTTCCCACAGATAACCATAGAAGGCCCGCTCCGCCCCGAAGCGATCGCGTGGGTCGGCAGGATTTTGGAAGTACGCCTTGAGCAAGCCCGCGCGCGACCCGATCTGCACGCGATAGACGCGGTTGTTGCCACCGCCAATCACCGGCTCAATGACGCAATCGCCCGCGAAGCCGTGCGCCGCCAAAAATGGCGACACCCGGTCACGAAACTCCGGGGAAATGGCAGCCGGATTCAACATGTAAACAGCTTCTGCGCCTCCGCCCATTCCTGGAGGCGGCGGAAGCGTTGTTCGCCAGCATAAAGATTGTTGGGATCGAAAAGAATTCGTTCCACGTTGGCCGGAAAGGTAGGTTCGCCGAGAAATTCCGGCAGGTCGTCAATGAAATGC
>JANYBF010000650.1 GCA_025360895.1 Verrucomicrobiota bacterium | reverse complement strand
CGGCGTCGCTGAGGACGCCGTTGAATTGACTCATTGCTTTCTGCAGGCCGTGCGCCAGCCAGCACTCCACCTGGTCCACCGCCCGCGCCAAAACTTTTTCCATCACCGTCGTCTCCCCCGGCTCCATTCGCCCCAACACATGGCCCGTGATCTCGCGCTTGCCGTCTTGACGACCAATCCCAATCCGCAACCGGGCAAATTCGCGCGAACTCAAATGTTGCTCAATGGACTCCAACCCGTGGTGTCCTCCGCTGCTACCACCCGGTCGCAACCGGATTTCACCCAGCGGCAAATCCGCATCGTCCACTGCCACGAGCACCCAGGCTTGCGGAAAACGATAAAAACTCAACAGCGCCCCGACCGCCTCGCCGCTGAGGTTCATGAACGTCTGCGGCTCGCACAGCACCACCCGGCGACCTTCGCGTTCGACCTTTGCGATACGCGACTGAAATTTTTTCCCCACGCCCCATTCCGCCCGCCAGCGCGTCGCCAGCAAATCGACCAGCATAAACCCGGCATTGTGTCGCGTCTTCGCGTATTCCGCGCCGGGATTGCCCAAACCCACGATGAGATGCCAATCTTCCATACGCGGGAGGAATACGACGATTCCAGCCAGGCGGAATCGCCGTTGATACTATTTCTTCTTCTCGGACGAAGCGGCAGCTTTCTTGTCGCCAGCCGGAGCCGCCTTCGCGTCGGCCTTCTTGTCGCCGGCCGCGGCTTTTGTTGGGGTTTTGTCACCCGTCGTGCCGTCTTCCTTCTTCTCCTTGGTCATTTCTACATCGCCCGCCGCCGGAGCAGCCCCTTCGGCCGTTTCCGCCGCAACTTCAACTTCAGTCTTCGGCATGGCCACAGAGATAACGGTTACTTTCTTGTCCCCCAAAATTTCAACGCCCTCGGGCGCTTTCAGTTCGCTCAGGTGAATGGATTTGCCCACTTCGAGGGCGGTGACGTCCACGACGATTTGCTCCGGCAAATCTTTGGGCAACGCCCGAACCTTGATCCGATGCAAAACGTGCTCAAGCACACCACCACCGGTCTTGACCCCCACCGCCTCGCCGCTACTTTCGACGGGCACCATGACCGTGACTTTTTCGGTGGGAGAAACTTGGTGGAAATCCACATGCAGCACCTTGCCGCTGAGCGGATGATGTTGAACTTCCTGGACCAGAGCGAGGTGCTTAACCTGATCCACAGCGAGGTCCACAAGAATATTTTCTGAATGGGAATGGTGAATGAGGTCGCTGAGTTCCTTGCCTATCAACTCCAGATTCAGGGGCTTTGTCTGCCGCCCGTATATGGTGGCAGGAACACGCCCGGAGGCGCGCAGTTTCTTGACTTCACCGCGCCCGAGCTGGGAGCGGCCAAACGCGTTTAATAATACAGATTTCATGGCAAAAGTTTTTTGGCAACCGCACTAACTGGTGCGCCCGCCCTTTGATTCAAACAGCGAAGTCACTGACGAATTATTGTGAATCCGTTTGATGGCCTCGCCCAACAATCCCGCGACCGACAACGTCGTGATTTTCACACCTCGAATCGCAGGGCGCAGGACGGTATCAGTTGTAATTAGCTCGTCAATCACCGATTTGCGCAATCTTTCAGCGCCGGTGTCGTTTAGGATCGCGTGTGAAACGCAGGCCACAATCCGTTTTGCGCCCTTTTTCTTAAGCAACTCCGCACCCTTGGTCAACGTGCCGGCGGTTTCGGTCAAATCGTCCACAAGTAGAACGTTTTTTCCCCGCACTTCACCAATAATCGCCATGGACTCGACCTCTGAAGCACTCTTGCGGCGTTTGGCAATGATGGCCAGCCCCGCTTCAAGGGTTTGAGAATAGGCGTAAGCCATCTTCAACCCGCCCACATCGGGGCTGACGACCACCAGGTCGGTCATTTTTTTCTTTTGCAGATATTCAAACATCACCGGCGCGGCGTAGAGATGATCCACCGGAATATCGAAGAACCCTTGAATCTGTTGCGCGTGCAAATCCATCGTAAGAAGCCGATTCGCGCCGGCGGCTACGATCAGGTTGGCAACGAGCTTGGCAGTGATCGGCACCCGCGGTTGGTCTTT
>JANYBF010000627.1 GCA_025360895.1 Verrucomicrobiota bacterium | reverse complement strand
GATTTCACCGTGCGCTTGAAATACAAGTCGGTGAAGGGCAACAGCGGGCTTTACTTCCGCATCGAGGAGAAAGGCTTCAGCGGGGTCTCCGGCTTCCAGGCGGAGATTGACGCGGAGAAAGACGCGGGTGGTCTTTACGAGACCAATGGGCGCGCGTGGGTCAGCCAACCTGCTGCAGCGGACGTGAAGAAATGGTTCCGGCCGCAGGACTGGAACACCATGACTGTTTCCGCCCACGGCAAACGCATCACCGTGGACGTGAATGGTTATCAATCGGCAGAACTGCTCGATGATCCGGGCCGCACCGAAGGCCGGTTCGCGTTGCAGGTGCATGGCGGTCAGGACGTGGATGTTTATTTCAAGGACATCGAGATCCTGGAATAATCGGCGCGGTTTGAGAAGTTGGGCGCAACCGGCCGTGAGCGGTTTGGGTCGGTGTTAATCATGATCCTGCGCTTGATCTTGCTCTCAACCCCGTTTGCAATTTTGGACGTTTGGAAACGGAGGGAGAGATAAAGATTACGATAAAGATTAAGAGCAAGAGCTGAACCTTGCCCGCCACCTTGCACTCGCCGTCGGGTTGAAGAACTTGAAGTCCCGGGCTCGATTTACTACATATCCCCTGCTTTGCGCGAAACTCTCGAATATCAACTGGTTGCTCCACCCGTCGTACCATTACTCCACCCGCAATTCCGACCGGCCATTCTGGCCCTGCGCTCCTTTGGGGCAGCGGTCCGGAAGTCGGGGAAACCACAACCGGTTCGCATCGCCCTCGAACAGGCGGACGGCTCGGTCTATCACTCCCAGACGGAAATCTTTCCCGAGGGTCATCCTTCCGTCGGCGGCAACTACCATCACGTCGAACGCATCGTAAAGTTTCTCCTCTGGTCGCGGGGCGGCTGGCGGATTTATTTCGACGGACCAAGCGTGATTTCCACACGACTCACCGCGCATTACCACGACGACGCCACTGGCAGATTTGACTCGGACATGGTCGGCACCAAAATGTTCGACCACCCACTCGAAGTGGTGAATACGCCAGACCTCCCGGCCGAGCGGTCGCAAAGCAAGCCGCTCGGTCGGCACTTGGACGGCTGCCGCATCGGCTTCGATCTCGGCGGCAGCGACCGCAAGACGGCGGCAGTCATTGATGGCAAGGTCGTGTTTAGCGCAGAGACGGTTTGGGATCCCTATTTTCACCCCGACCCGCAGTACCATTTCGACGGCATCATGGATTCGCTCAAGCAGGCATCGGCACATCTGCCGCGCGTGGATGCCATCGGCGGCAGTTCGGCGGGCGTGTATGTGAACAATCAAGTGAAGGCCGCGTCCCTCTTTCGTGGCGTGCCGGCGGATTTGTTCCACTCGCGAGTGAAGGACATGTTCCTCGACGTGAAACGGGCTTGGAACAACATTCCGTTCGAGGTGGTGAACGACGGAGAAGTCACCGCCCTCGCTGGCTCAATGGCGCTGGGCAAGAATGCCGTGCTCGGCATCGCGCTCGGCACGAGCACCGCCGCCGGTTATGTAACCCCGGACGGCAACATCACTTCGTGGCTCAACGAATTCGCCTTCGTGCCTGTGGATTACGATCCCGACGCGGTCTGCGACGAATGGTCCGGCGATTATGGCGTGGGCTCGCAGTATTTCTCCCAACAAGCCGTGGGCCGCCTCCTGCCCGCCGCGGGCATCGCAGCACCGAAGGACATGCCGTTGCCGGAGAAACTCAAGCTCGTGCAAGCGCTCATGGCGCAGGGCGACGAACGCGCCCGGAACATTTACCAGACCCTCGGAGTCTATCTCGGTTACTTTATTGCGCACTGCACGGAATTTTACGACGTGCAAAACGTGCTCATTCTTGGGCGGGTCACCAGTGGTGCCGGCGGGGATTTGATTGTCACCACGGCACGGGAAACTTTGCAATCAGGCTTCCCGAATTTGGCCCAACAAATCGAACTGCATGTCCCGGACGAAAAAATGAAGCGGCACGGCCAGGCGATTGCGGCGGCCAGTTTGCCGACCCTCCGCCGGAAAGCGCGCAACGGAGGGATTGACGCGTGACACCTTGCGGTTAAACATCGAAGCATTATGAACTGGCGAGAGCACATTGTTCGCGATCCGCAGATTCTGCGAGGAAAACCTTGCATCAAAGGCACCCG
>JANYBF010000623.1 GCA_025360895.1 Verrucomicrobiota bacterium | reverse complement strand
TTGCCGGGCACGATGGCGGGGTCGCCCGATTTTCCACCTTTCAACGCGTCGTCCCGGACGTCGAGCCGGAGGTTGTTCTTGCGCTTCTGTTCATCGGGCCCGTGGCAGGTAAAGCAATGATCCGCGAGGATCGGCTGGATGTCGCGATTGAAGATCATCTCGCCCGCCGCCGCCGGCACGAGCAACGTGGTCAAGCTGGCAAAGGTTGCGGCCAAGGCGGGGCTAAAAAGGCGGGGCGTCATGCTCGGATTCACGGTGCGTTTCCATGGCAATAAACCACAGGTGATAGAGGTGTGAAAGAAGAAATCGTCAATTGCCGCGCCAGGCCGGCTTGAACTCCTCGCCCTCCGCCGCGCCGCGCCATGCTGCCACAGTCCGTTCCTGTCGTTGTCGCGCCGGTTTACGTGGCAACCAACCACCATCCTCGTTCAAACCTCGTTGCATTAACTTCACCGTGCTATCTCCCAACATCGTCGCGGCCTGCGAAGATTATTTTAACGCACCGGTCGCCAAGGTTGGCGCCAAGCAACGCGGAGGCAGGTTGCCTTTGCGGCCTCTGCGTTTAATCGGGCTGCCCGGTGTTTTGGTTGCGGCTTGGCGGCTTTAATGAATGCCGACTCAACGGTTACGGCGAATGAATGCAAAGACCGGAAGATTTGAGCCTCCTTACATCGGCTGCTACGACTAGGGTTGGAGTTTTCTGCCCGGCACGAAAATTCGTGTGCCCCGGCGCCATTCGTGGTTAATTCCCGGCGTGAAACTTTTTTACTCCGGGCCGGTCATCAACACCGAGATGCTCGTGATGATGCTGGAGAAGCACGGTATTGCCGCGACGCAGGAATTCGTCGAACCGGACTTGCCGGAGGATGGTGATTTGAATCGGTTGGCCCGCGTCTTCGTGCCGGCGGCCGATTATGAGCGGGCGCACCGACTGTTTTACGCGGAGCGTGAGGATGAGCTTTGACGGAATCGCCTTGCCACGCTGGGCCGCTTACCCGCCAGCCCGGCGATTTTGTGTTATTACTCCGAACTGAATCGCTTCCGCTCCTGCGAAGGAACAGGGCCGTGAACTCAAAAAAGCCTTAACAGCGACTGAATTTGAGCCGGCGTATTTCTGTTTGGCACGTTTTGTATAACGGTTTGTCAACTTACCTCAGAGGCCGCCCGTATTGCGAATAACCTTGCCATGCTTGTCTAGGACAATGCTTCGGTGGGAGCCAACCGTGAGATCATCCTTAATCACAAGTACTTGGAATCCCTCACCATTGGTTGTTACTCGGTAACTTATCCCCGTTCCAGACCAAGCAGAATTTGTAGAAAGCATATCGCGAACAAGCTCTACAACCATATCCTCATCAATCAATTTTGGAATTGTAGTTAAGTCAATAGGACTCCGACTATTCTTAATCGTATTGGACGCACCATTTGATGGTGGCGTTGAAGTGCCGATATTTGAGCTTTTGGGTGTACAGGCAGTCAGTATCAGAAAGCAAATGGGCAAATTGATGTAGCCGTTCCACCGTTCAATGAGATGGCAAATGTTTTTAGCGTTTGCCAATGAAGGGCTTTTACACAACCTCGAACTCATCTTGGCTGGTTGATTCATTTTTGCCTTTCACGTTTTTGCAATCGGTTCACCACACATATTCGTGTTCCCAACTGCCATCAAACAGTAGTTCATTTCAACATAACGCCCTTCCGGCCTCCGCCGCTACGGAGTCGCGACAACACGCAGATTACCCGGCGGCGCGGGAATCCGGGCAAGGGAAAAGCGATCGAGTCGGGCGCCTGCATCGTCGCCGCCCCGAATGATGATCTGATGCGTTCCGGGCGTAAGATTAAAAACCTTTCGGCGCGGCACCGCGTTTGTGGACGTGCCCTCGCCCCGCCAGGTCACGGTGCGATTCGTAAACTCCTGGCTGGCGGGAATGTCCCAGATCATGGTCGGGGCCGTCGGTTCAGCGTCAATATTGACGGCGAGCGAACTGGCGTGCTCCGGGGAACTCACGGTGGCCAGGATGACGTAGCTGCCCGACTGGGAAATAGCAATGTCATACGCCGCGCGTCCGCTCGCGGCCAGATTTGTGCCCATCGCTTGGAAAACATAACCATTGGTCACACTAAACGGCGGTGTGAGAAGTCCGGCCTCGGCTTCAATGGCGACATTTCCCTGCGCGAATGCCGCAAGCGGGAGCGCGATGACTGCCGCTATGAGCAGATAAATGCTGGCTTTTTTCATGGCTGGTGCAAAGGACCGGCTACGACCGTGCAAACCGTTCAGGCCCGGAGCGTGCAGGCAACCGCGATTGCAAGCAATGCCCGGTCAAAGGTCCGGCAACACAAGGGCGCAGCTTGAGCTATGGAGTCAGGACATCGCTGACACTGCCCCCGCCCAGCAGCCATTGCAAAGCGCCGAGCTCCGATCCAGCGCGTTGCTTGGCGACGCTCACGACTGACCAGGTCGGAAACCGGCGCTCCGATTTCCTCGCTGGCTATTCTTTGACCACGAAATCAATCACGAACGCTTCTTCCAGCACCAGACCCAGGCTCTTGCCGAACTCCTTGTGATCTGGATGCACCAGGTAGGCATCGCGATCCGCGACACTGGAAAACGTCAAGATCCAGCAATGCGTGAAACCTTTGTTCAGGTTTTCCGGACTGATGTTGGTGCCCCACTCGAGGGCTTTGATCTGGGTAATTTTCTTCTTCAGGTCGGCGAAAGCTGTTTCGACCTTTTTGATGTCCTCCGGCTTGGCGGTGCTCTTGAACTTGAACGAGACGACGTGCTGGATTTTTTCAACAGCAACGGCAGGCAATGCCATGCCTGCCAAGGAGACGACACACAGAATTACGGTCAGAATTTTCATGGTTTATTTGTGGTTTGATTTGGATTCGGTGACGAAGGGTAACGGCTGGCGCAACGCGGAGCAAGCGTCCGCTGGAGTTTGTTGCAACTGCACGCTTCTTCCAAGGTAGGGTCGGCGCGCTGCGACGACCAGCGCCGCGTCCAGCGGCGCCATCGGATTCGGAGGTAAAACCTCGGACAGGCCACCCAACCTTCGTTCCGCCCGCTCGCGCGGGCGGGTCCGTCGCAGCGCGACGAACGCTACCACCAGGGTGAGGTGTCAAGTTGCGCCTCCATTCCGCCCTGCTGAATTTCCATCTTCCATCCGCCCGCAGCCATGCCTTATGCTGCGTGGATGTTTGACATCGTTACCGCAACCATTCATACCGCGACCCAGAAACTCACGCACTTGCGGAGGTTTCTTTGACGTCCCGGGCACACAGAAACGCCTGAGCGAAATCGAATCGCTGATGGCGGCAGATAATTTCTGGGGCAACCGGGAATCGGCCCAGAAGATCATTGACGAGGCCAACACCCTGCGCGGCAAGATCGAACCATTGTTGCAGGCGGAAAAGCAAGTCGAGGACGCCCGAATGATGATCGAACTCGGCGAAGCCGAACCGCCCGCCGCCCAGGTCAAAATGGAAGCGGAGTTGAATCGCGACGCTACGCGGTTGATCAAGGAACTGGACGCGCTGGAACTTAAGGTTTTCCTCAATGGTCCGCATGACCGTAACAATTGCATTCTGAGCATCAACTCCGGCGCGGGTGGTACCGAGGCTTGTGACTGGGCCAGCATGCTCATGCGGATGTATCAGCGCTGGGCGGAATCACGCGGGTGGAAGGTGGAGATCGAGGACGCCCTGCCCGGCGAAGGCGCGGGCATCAAAAGCGTGACGATGTTGCTTCAGGGCGAGAATGCCTATGGCTTCTGTAAAGCGGAGCGCGGGGTGCATCGGCTCGTGCGGATTTCGCCGTTCGACTCCAATAAACGCCGGCACACCAGCTTTGCCAGCGTGGATGCGATCGCGCAGCTTGAGGAGATGTCATCGGAAATTGTCATTCCGCCGACGGAATTTCGCGTGGACACTTTTCGCTCCGGCGGCAAGGGCGGGCAGAACGTAAACAAGGTGGAGACCGCCGTGCGCATTACGCACATCCCAACCGGCCTTGTGGTGGCGTCGCAAGCCCAGCGTTCGCAGCACCAGAATCGCGCTACCGCGATGACGTTGTTGCTCTCGCGAATTTACGCGCAACGACTCGATGCGGCGAAGGCTGACATGGAGAAATTTTATGGCGACAAAGGCAGCGTGTCATGGGGCAATCAGATTCGCAGCTACGTGTTTCAGCCGTATCGCATGGTGAAGGATTTACGGACGGGCGTTGAAACCAGCAATGTGCAAGGCGTGATGGACGGGGACCTCGACCCGTTCGTGAACGGCTGGCTGCGCGCGGGTTGTCCGCTTAAGAGGATGCAGGGAGTGAAGGATGAAGACGAATAGTTATGGCACTCGGAGCGAGCCAAGCAGAGGAATTTATTATTCCGACGAGATATAAAACTCAAATTGGTTCTTATCTCTCATGGCCGATAGGAGCAATGGAATTAACCAAATCCCTTTTGCATGTTCCTCAAATTAAAGAACTGCAACTTAAGTTTTACGAAAGTTACCCAAAAAAACCTCAAGGGAAATGGCCTGTGAGTTTTTCCGTGATTGAAGCTCGGTATGCTTATCATCGTACTGAATATGCCCCAATAGCGGGAGTGAATGATGCGAACTGGTATTTGAATGTTTATCCTGTTCCGAGACTTATGCGGGCGGAAATCAGAGAGGCGCTCAAGCAACATGGTTTTAGGCTCCTTGCGGATTGGTTGATTGATCATGCAAAATTATCTAATCGCGAAGGCAACTTGAATTTTAAAGGCGTTTGGAATTCGGAATCAAAGGAGCTGACTTTTGGATCGCAAGATTACGTTTTACCAGAAGTTTCAAGCGATAAACAAAGAAACAAGAGATGACAATTCTCGACAAAATTGTTGAGCAGAAGAAACATGAGATCGCGAAACTTCCCGCGCGCCTGATTGCGGCGGGGGATTTGCATGATGCGATGCTGGAACGCGGCGAACGGCGGGATTTTCTGGCTGCGCTGCGCCAACCAAGGTTGGGCGAGGTTGCGCTGATTGCCGAGGTGAAAAAGGCCTCGCCGTCGGCGGGTGTGATCTGCCCGGACTTCGATCCGGTGCGCATCGCCAAAGAATACGAGGCGGCGGGCGCGAGTTGCCTGTCGGTGCTGACCGATGAACAATTTTTCCAAGGCTCACTGGATTATCTCCGGCAAATCCGCGCGGCCGTGAAACTACCGCTGTTGCGCAAGGACTTCATCATTGATGAACGGCAGATTCTGGAAGCCATCGAATGGGGCGCCGATGCCATCCTCTTGATCGTGGCGATTTTGGACGACGCGCGGTTAAAGCATTTTCACACCCTGGCGACCGAGGCGGGTCTGGCCGTGCTGGTGGAGGTTCACGACGAAACGGAACTGGATCGGGCGGTTGCCATCGGAGCGCAGTTAATTGGTGTGAACAACCGGGATCTGAAAACGTTCAAAGTTGACCTTGCCACCACTGAACAGCTCGCGAGGAGACTGTCCCAGACCCCAGACCCCAGACCCCAGACCTCAAGATTGCTGGTGGCCGAGAGCGGCATTAACACCCGCGCCGACGCGGAGCGGTTGGTGAAGTGCGGCGCGGGCGCAATTCTGGTGGGAGAAAGCCTTGTTCGGACGGGTGATATTGGCGCTAAAATTCGTGAGCTTCTGGGACGAAAATAACAAGGGACGGCGCTTTACGCCGTCCCTTGTTGCAAACTTCGGTGGGCGTCAGATTTTCTTCGGCAACGTCTTCCAAGCGCCCCGCTTGGCGCTGCTCTTGACGCAAGTTTCGATGAACGCAATGCCCATCCAACCATCCTCAATGTTGGCGTATTTTGAGCCGTCGCAGGCGAACGGCTTGCCGGCCTGCCATTTGCGCACGTCGGCTTCGAAACAGCGATGCAGCCGGGCGTAGGCATCGTGAAATGCTTCCGGATGTCCCGCCGGAATGGTCGGCTCGGCCATCAGGTCGGCCGGCACGTCTTTGGGCAGAAAACCGTCACCCGGCGTGACTGCGCCGCGCCAATAAATGCGATCCGGCTGGTTCACCAGTTGGATCGTAATACACTCGGGATCTTCCGCGCGCCAAATGAGCGTTCCCTTGGTGCCGGAGATTTCGATGCCCAGGTCATTCTTGTGGCCGATGCAAATCTGGGAGGCGCGCACGAGGGCTTTGCCGCCGTTGCTCAGCGTGCAATAAATGGTGAAGTGATCGTCGAGCATGCGACCTTGGACGAAGGTTTCAAGCTGGGCGGAAACCTCCGTGACATCCAGCCCGGTCACGTAACGGAGTTGCATCAGCGCGTGCGTACCAATGTCGCCACCGCAACCGGAGCCGCCGGCCAGCTTCGGGTTGGTGCGCCAGGTGGCCTGCATCTGGCCGGTCGCTTCGAGCTTGGTTGCCAGCCAGCCCTGGAGGTAATAGGTGTCCACCCAGCGGACGTCCCCCAGCAAGCCCGCCCGCACGATGTAGCGGGAGAAGCGGCTGGTCCAGTGCCCGAGGTAAGTGTGCGCCACGCCGAACGGGACATTGTGTTTGCGGGCGGCCTGGACGAGCGCGTTCGCCTCTTTGAGATTCAGACAGAGTGGCTTTTCGCAGAACACCGGGATGCCCGCCTTGATGGCTTTCATCGCCGGGTCAAAATGCACATGGTTCGGCGTGACAATGAGGATGTAGCCGAGCTTCTCGTCTTCGGGCAGGGTGGCGTTGGCCGCGATCATCTCGTCGTACGAGCCGTAGCCTTTCAGGGGATAAGGCCAATTCGCCGCTTCCTCGAGCGCAATTTTGGGATCGGGAAACAGCGCGCCCGCGGTCACCCGGCGGGTGCCGTCAAAGTGAATCGCTTTTTGATGGGGATTGACGATGAAGGCGCCTTTGCCGCCGCCGACCAAACCGACGTTCATGGGTTTGTTTGACATAAATAACCGAGTTCTTTCTGTTCTTTAGTTTGTTTGCAATTGCTTGTTCCACTCACCGAAAATCAGTTTGGAATTCCGGGTCAGAAACGGTTTAATTCGAGCCAAGGCTAGCCCAACGCTTTGTTGGTTCAAGGAGTTTGTGGACGGCGCTAAAGCTTCACCCACCGACCCGTCTTGGCGGACTGTTCGACCGCTTCCAAGATCTGCTGATTCTTTAGGCCATCTTCAAAGGTAGGGTGGACTGGCTTCCCTTCCACGCAGGCATTTATGAAATCGGCCACCGTATGCACAAAGGGATGCTCGTAACCCAGCACATGCCCCGAACCCCACCAATTCGCGATGTACGGATGAATTCCATTTGGTTGCGTGACCATTATATCGTGGAAACCTTGACGGTCTTTCGGATCGTCCTGGTTGAAGAACTTCAGCCGGTTCATGTCCTCGAAATCAAAGTACAGCGAACCTTTGCTGCCATTTATTTCAATGGTGATATGGTTCTTGCGCCCGAGAGCTACACGCGTGGCTTCGAGGTTGGCCAACGCGCCATTCTCGAAACGCCCGATGAAAGTCACGGCGTCGTCCACGGTCACCTTGCCCCGCTTTTCGAGCGCCTTGGCCGCCGGGCTTTGAATCTTGCCGGGCTCGCCCGCCAACGGGCGTTCCTTGATGAAGGTTTGCATCACGCCACAAACTTCTTTGAATTCACCCACGAGATAGCGCGCCAGATCCATGATGTGAACATTGATGTCGCCGTGCGCCCCGCTGCCGCTGATGCCTTTCTGCAATCGCCACTTCAGTGGGAATTCCGGGTCCGCCAGCCAGTCTTGCGCATAACGGGCGTGGTAGTGATAAATCTGGCCGAGCGCGCCTTCGACGATCATTTTCTTTGCCAGCGCAATCGCTGGGATGCGCCGGTAATTGTGGCAAACCATGTGGACAACTTTCGATTTCTGCACGGCGGCGAGCATCTGCTCCGCCTGCTTGGTGGTCAGCGCGAGGGGCTTTTCGCACAGGATGTGTTTGCCGGCCCGCGCGGCCGCAATGGCAATTTCGGCGTGTGAATCGTTGGGGGTGTTGATGTCCACAACATCAATGAGCGGCGATTCCACCACGTCCCGCCAGTCGGTTGCGGCGTTTTGCCAGCCGAGCTGGATGCGCGCGGCCTGCACCCCGGCGGCGCTACGACCACAAAGGGTGTGCAACTCCACATGCGCCTTAAGAGGGAAAAACCGCGGCGCCTGGCGCCAGGCATTGGAATGCGCCTTGCCCATGAACCCATAACCAATCATTCCGACGCGCAGAGTTTTGGCCATAAATAAACTAGGGGTTGAATTGCTGTTGCGCGTCTTTATAGTAGCGAACATTTTTCAAGTCAACGGATGACTGAAGTTTTATGCAGATTCACCTGTTAAAGTCCAAGATTCACCGGGCCTGCGTCACAGGAGCGAGCATGCATTATGAGGGCAGCCTGGGTATTGATGCCGATTTAATGGACCTCGTGGGCCTCCACCCTTATGAGCGCATCCTGTGCGGCAATATTGCCAACGGCGAACGGTTCGAGACTTACGCCATTCCGGCCCCCCGCGGATCCGGGGACATCCTGCTGAACGGAGCCACCGCCCGCCTCGGCGAACCCGGCGACCGGCTGACAATCATGAGTTACGCCTTGGTCACAGTCCGGCAAGCCGGAAAATGGAAGCCGCGCATCATCGTGCTCGACGAAAACAACCAGGTAATCAAAAAACTGAAGGCGAAAGTTTAGGGCCCAATGTCCAGACTTCCGACTTCAACCGAAAGCCCTTAGACTGCCGCCCATGCTTTTCACCGCCGCTGAAATCGCCCACCGCTTGCAGGGTGAAGTATTCGGAGACGCCCAAACCCCCCTCAAGAGCTTCGCGCTTGCCGACCTCGCCCAGCCAGGAGACCTGACTTTCGCGGAAAACGAGGAATTCTTTACCCGGGCCGAACAAAGCGCCGCTTCGGCCATTATCGTCACTGGCACGCTCACGTCGGCGAGCAAGGTTCTGATCCGCGTGGCCAATGCCCGCGTGGCTTTCGCCAAGGCGCTTGCGCTTTTTTTCCCGGAGCCAACCCGGCCGCCCGGCATCCACCCCAGCGCCGTGGTCGCCCCGTCAGCGCAGGTTGATCCCGCCGCCTACATCGGACCGAACTGCGTCATTGGCGAACGGGCGCGGATCGGCAACGGGGTGGTTCTGCACGCGGGTGATTTTGTAGGCGACGACTGCCAGCTCGGCGCGGGTACGGTTTTGTTTCCGAATGTAACGCTTTATCCGCATACCGAACTCGGCGAGCGCGTACGGATTCATTCCGGAACAGTCATCGGGGCGGACGGGTTTGGCTACGTGTTGGACACTGGCGCGCACCGCAAAGTTCCGCAGATCGGGAACGTCATCCTCGGTGACGACGTGGAAATCGGCGCGAACGTGACGATTGATCGCGGCGCCCTCAAGTCCACCGTGATTGGCCGAGGCACAAAAATAGACAACCTCGTGCAGATCGGGCACAACGTGCAAATCGGCGAACATTGCCTCGTCATCTCACAGGCTGGCATCGCGGGCAGCAGCGAACTTGGCGACTACGTCATCGTCGCCGGACAGGCGGGCATCAGCGGCCATCTGAAAATCGGCAGCCAAGTCACCGTCTCGGCCCAATCCGGCGTCATGCACGATATTCCTTCGGGCGAGAAATGGCTCGGCAGCCCTGCGCAACCGGACAAACAAACCAAGCGCCAGATGCTCGCCATTCAACGCTTGCCGGGGTTGCTCCGGCGCGTCGTGAAAATCGAAAAGAAGCTCGGCCTCGCCAACGACCCGGAGAATTGAGACTGCAAAATTCAAAATTCAAAACCCGCCGGCGCCTGGCTCCGGTATTTTGCATTTTCCATTTTGCATTTTTTGTTGGTCTCGCCGCCGTTGCGCTGGCGCAATCACCTCTGCCACCGGCCACGCTCGCCGAATTGCAGCAGCGCCTCACGGAGCACATTGCCCATCCACGTTTTGCCGCCGCCACTTGGGGCGTAAAGGTGGTTTCCCTCAATAGTGGCAAGACGATCTTCGCGGAGAACGCCGGGAAGCTTTTCAGTCCCGCGTCCAACTGCAAACTCTACACGATGGCGCTCGCGCTCGACCAGCTTGGCGGCGATTACCGCATCAAAACCTCGCTCTATGCCGCCACGAAACCCGACGGGCGCGGGGTCCTCAAGGGCGACCTCATCCTCTACGGACGCGGCGATCCGACCATCAATGCCCGGCTCAACGGCGGTGATATTTTCAGCGCCCTCGAACCACTTGTCACCGCGCTCACCAACGCCGGCGTCCGCCGCATTACCGGCGATTTGGTGGGCGACGAGACTTTTTTCCGCGGGCCACCGTACGGGGCCGGCTGGGCGTGGGACGACTTGAATTATTATTACGGGGCTGAAATCTCAGCCCTCACGATCAATGACAATACGCTGCAACTTTCCGTGACCCCCGGTTCAACCATCGGGGCACCGGGTCGGCTCGCGCTCGCGCCCGGGACGAGCTACGTGGGCTTGAGCAATCGTACGCAGACCGTTGCTGTCGGGGGCAAACGCGATCTCAATTTCCATCGGCCCCTCGGGCAAAATATCATTTACGTCACCGGCCAGATGCCGCTCGGCGACACCAACTACACCGACACGGTGACGATGGCCAATCCCGCTGGACTATTCGTCACCTTTTTCAAGGAAGCACTCGCCCGCCACGGCGTCAAAGTGGACGGCAAAACACGCACGGTGAACAGGTTCAACCCACCGGTGAAACCGTTGGATGTCAGCCGCATGGTTGAGTTGGGTTCGGTCAATTCACTCCCGATGCGCGACCTCGTCCGCGAAGTGCAGAAGGCGTCGCAAAATCTTTACACCGATCTTGTGTTGGCACATATCGGAGCGCGGGCGGCGGCGACCGAGGCTCCGGGAACTTCCGAAGACGCCGGGATTCGCGAGTTGGAAAAGTTTCTAACCAAAGCAGGCGTGCCGGCAACTGAGGTGTTTTTCGAGGAAGGCGCCGGCCTCTCGCGCAACAATCTCGCCACGCCCAACGCCACCAGCGCGCTGCTCCAGTTCATGAGTCGTCAGGCGGAAGCCGATGCCTACCTGAACGCGCTGCCGATTGCGGGGGTGGATGGCTCGTTGCGCGAGCGGATGAAAGACCCGCCCGCCGCCGGCAATGTGCGCGCCAAAGGCGGCACGTTGCGCTGGGCCAATTCGCTTTCCGGCCATGTCACGACGGCGGCCGGTGAACGTTTAATTTTCTGCGTCATGCTGAACCGCTACGCCGCACCGGACCCGGAGCACAGCGGGCGCGCGGAGATTGACCGGTTGGTCCTGCTGTTGGCGGAATTTTTGGGTCGCACCGATGAGTAGCCTTCGGGGATACGCGCCGCCGAGCCGCAATTGTTCAACCACCCACGGAACGCACACCGGTGCGTTCTAATCGCGCGTGATGGCGCGCAGTTCAGTTTCCAGTTGCTGACGCAATTCTTCGCGCTCGGCGTCGGTCGCCGTGCGTGGGACGCGCAGGATCCGGCCCGTGGTGATTTCGCAGCGCGCGAAGGGGAGCGGGATTTGAAAACGATCCCAGCTCTTCAAACAGATTTTCCAGTTCAGATGATACGCCACTGGCACGATCGGCAGGCCGGTCAGTTGGGCGGTGGCAATCACCCCTTCCGGCACGGTGTACCGCGGACCCCGCGGACCGTCCGGCGTAATCGCCAGATCGTAGCCGCGCTCACTCCACGTTACCAGTTCGCGCAACGCCGGCGCGGCGCGGCGACTCGACGACCCGCGCACCGGCTGGACGGCGAAAAGTTCGAGGATCCGCGCCACCAATCCGCCGTCCCGGCTCGCGCTGACGATTGCGGCAAGTTTCCGTTTTCGATCGCGTCGCATCACGTAATGCCGGTTAATAATTAAAGCTAGGACCAGCCGGTTGTGCCAGATCGTAAAAATGATCTTCTCGGGTGGTAATTCGGAGAAAAAATTCGACTGCTCACTCAGCCGAAGGCGAATCGTCACCGCGAGGCAGCGGATGGCCGTGTAAATCAACCGGGCGGCGAGGCGTTGGTGCCATTTTGGAACGTGCGGCACCACGGTGCGGGGCGGCGCACCTCCTTCAGGGTGTTGCATCGCGGCAGGGGCGCCTTCGGACTTCTTGCCGGGAGCATTCATCACGCACTTTTCTTCAGCGCCGCGCGTACCAGTTGTTCGACGGTGGCGGTGGCGCCGAGCATCGTCTGCGCGGCGCGGACGGTGTCGTGCGCCTCGATTTGTTTGAAGCCCAGCGCCATGAGCGCCAGCACGGCGTCGTTGATTTTCTGGTCGGCGGCGGAGAGGGACCGCGCGGCGCTCGAAGCCTCCCAGGCGCCGGCCGCGCCCACTTTGTCCCGCAACTCGACGACGATGCGCTCGGCGGTCTTCTTACCGACGCCGGAGATTTGCGAAAGTGATTTAACATCGCTACCGGCGACCGCGCCACGGAACGCCACGGCGTTCATCCCGCTTAAAATATTCAGCGCGGTTTTCGGCCCAATGCCACTGACGTTATTGATCAAGAGGCGAAACAAGTCCCGCTCTGCCGCGCTGGCAAAACCGTAGAGCACATGGGCATCTTCGCGGATGACCAACTGGGTCAGCAATTTGACATCGCCGCCGGGGGGCGGCAGTTTGTCGAACGACGACAGTGGGATGAGCGCCTCGTAGCCAACGCCATTCACGTCCACAACGACTTGCGTGGGCAGGGCTTCGACGAGTTTACCGTGGAGGAAGGTGATCATTTTGAGGAAACATCGAACATCCAACATCGAACGCTCAATAGGTTGACGACGCGGTGGGGATTCGGGGTTGGGGTTTCTGCTTTCATCGCTACCCGTTCAAATTCTCTTTGTGGAGGACAAGCCGTAACGTCCTTGGGTTTGGGCGTGAGCCAGCGCCAAAGCCAGCGCGTCCGCCGCATCGGGCGCGGGCAGCTCGGGCAACTGCAACAGGCGCTGAACCATCTTGGCCACGGCGAGTTTCTGCGCCGCGCCGTAGCCGACGATGGCCTGCTTCACTTTGCGCGGGGCGATTTCGTAAATCTCCAGGCCCGCTTCGGCAATCGCCGCGAGCGCCGCACCGCGCGCTTCACCCATGAGGATTGCGGTTTGCAGATTCTGTGCGAAGAAAAGCCCTTCGACGGCGCAGACGGTGGGTGAATATTTTCGCAGCACTTCGCGAATGGTTTGAGAAATATTGGCCAGACAACGCGAGTGGGGCCACGCGACGGGACAGGTGATCGTGCCGTGGGCCAGCGTGCGGGGATGGGGGTTGGCCAGTTCAATCACGCCGTAGCCTGTACCACGCAACGAGGGGTCCACGCCGAGAATGATGGTGTGGGCGTTGGAATTGCGGACGGGCGGCGGCACAATGACCGGCGAAGCGGCGCGCGGTTTGCGGCCGCTGACGCGCGCGGTCATCTGATGAAACTGCTGAAGGGTGATGCCCACATGAGTCACTGTGCCAACGAAGACGCGGTTGCAAAAGGAGAAAACCGCGCCTTCGCCCAGATGGGGTGAATCCAGAATAGCGGGTTGGAACTCTGAAGTTCGAAGCGCACTCAAGCGGCTGAATTCCTTCCAATTTTCCTCGTCAGACCGAGGGAAAGCACAGCGGCGCGAAGTGGTTTCCAAAACCGACAGCCCGGAAATCAGGTTTGCGCCTCGGGGCAGGGCCGAGTTTTTTGTTGGCTGCGGGGCGGGCTTCTCGCCTAAGCTCCCGTCGTTCGAGCATGAATCACGATCCGATGATTGAGGTGGTCAAGTTGACCAAGCGCTACGCCGGTCACACGGCGTTGACGGATATTTCTTTCACGGTCGGGCGCGGCGAGATCGTCGGCTTGCTCGGGGATAACGGCGCGGGCAAAAGTACGACCATGCGGATTCTTTCCGGTTTCCTGCCGGCCACTTCCGGCACCGCGCGCATCGCCGGGCGGGATGTGTTTTACGATTCGCGCGAAGTCCGCCGCCGCATTGGCTTCATGCCGGAGAACAATCCATTGCACAACGAAATGCGCGTGCGCGAGTACCTCAAGTTCCGCGCGCGGCTCAAGGGCCTGAGTTGGACTCGTTCCCGCGCGCGGGTGGATACCGTACTGGCCCAGTGCAGTCTTACGGAAGTAAGCCAACGGATCATCGGCCAGTTGTCCAAGGGCTACAAGCAGCGGGTCGGGCTGGCGGATGCGCTGGTGCATGAACCGGAGTTGATCATCCTGGACGAGCCAACCATCGGTCTTGATCCGCATCAAATCCGCTCCGTGCGGCAACTGATCAAGAGCCTCGCCGGCTCGCACACGGTGCTGATCTCGACGCATATTTTGTCCGAAGCGGAGATGATGTGTAATCGCATGATGATCATGTTGGGCGGGCGCATTCTCGCCTCGGACACTCCGGATAATCTGCAAAAACTTATGGCCAGCCGGGGGCAGGTCATCGCGGAGATTGCCGCGCCGGCGGGGGAGCTCGCCGCGTGTTTCACGGAAATGGGAGACGTGGCCCAATTTGACGTATCCGAGACGGAGGGCGGTTTCCACCGTTGCGCGCTGACGGCCCGCGACGGTTTTGATTTGCGCCCGCAGATTTTTTTGCTGACCTGCGAACGGGGTTGGGCGTTGCGGGAATTAACCCGCAGTCGAAATTCACTGGAAGACGTTTACATGCAGATAACGAAGCCCAAGGAGGAGGAAGAGGCATGAAGCCAAGGCAAAATCCAAAATCCAAAATCCAAAATTGTTTGGTGTTTGGCATTGTTGATTCTTCGCTGGCGGCGGGGGGGTTAATTTTGTATTTTGCCTTTTCAATTGAGGTGGCGAGGAGGAACGGCTGATGCAAGTGTTCTTCACCCTTACTCGGCGCGAGTTGGCCACGTATTTTGTTTCCCTGACTGGTTACGTGATCATCGCCGCCGCAACATTGCTCGTGGGGACGAGCTTCGTGGTCTTGCTGCGAAACATGGGAAATGAATCCTCCCCGATGCCCATCACCGAAATTTTTTATCTCACCCCATTTTTTTGGATCATTCTCCTGCTGGCGACCCCGGTGATCACCATGCGCCTGTTTGCGCTGGAAAAGTATTCCGGCACCTATGAAACACTTATGACCACGCCGGTGAGTGATGTGCAGGTGGTGAGCGCGAAGTTCACCGCCGCGTGGTTGTTTTATCTCGTGATGTGGCTGCCCATGCTGGCCTGCCTTTACGTGGTGCAATATTACGCCCGGCAATCGGGTGCGCTTGAAGCCGGCACCGTCGGCGGGATGTATCTGGGCATCGCCTTGGTCGGCGCGTTGTTTCTTTCGCTCGGCTGCCTGGCGTCCGCCCTCACGAGCAGCCAGATGGTGGCCGCCATGGTGTCCCTGACCCTGGGCGTGGGTTTGTTCACGTTCGCGTTTCTGCCGGAACGGATGGAAACGGGCACGCACTGGCAGGCCCAATTGCTGGCGGCCTTTGCCCTGTTTCGGCAACTGCATGATTTTGCGCGCGGGGTGGTGGACACGCGGGCGGTCATATTTTTTGCGAGTCTGACGTTGTTCTTTTTGTTCCTGACGTTGCGGGCGGTGGAAAGCCGGCGGTGGAAATAACGTGGCGACTGAACCCAAACCCAGTTTTTCCCGGCATCGCCAATGGCGCTTCGGTCTGGATGCAGTGATCCGTACGGCGGTGGTTTTCGCGGTGGTGGTCATGGTGAATTACCTGGCCAGCCGATATTACCACCGCCAGTTTTTGAGCGAACAAACCCGGATTCACCTTTCCCCGCGCACGATCAGCGTGGTGAACGCGCTCACCAACCAGGTGAAAGTGACGATCTATTACGACAAGGAAAACCGGCTTTACCCCGACGTATTGGCCTTGCTCAACGAATATCGCAACCTCAATCCGCGCCTCCAAATCACCACGGTGGATTATCGTTGGGACGCCGCCGAAGCCCAGCGGGTCAAGAAGGATTACAAACTTCCGGAAGCGGTGGATGCGATTGAACAAAACGAAACAAAAACCGAAAAAAACATGGTGATCTTCGACAGTGGCGGCCGCTTTAAGACCGTCAACGGCAATGCGCTGGCCGATTTCAAACTCGAGCAGTCGCCCAATAGCAAGGAACTCGAATTCCACCGTAAATTCACCGCGTTTAAAGGCGAGGAACAGTTCACGGCCTGCCTGCTGGCGATTTCCAATCCCAAGCCGTTCAAAGCCTACGTGCTGCAAGGGCACGGCGAACACAACCTCGAGAGCGGCGACGAAGTGAGTGGCTATCTCAATTTCAAATCGCTGCTCCAGCGCAATTATATCCTGCCGGTACCGCTTACCCTGACCGGCACAAACGGGGTGCCGACGGATTGCAATCTCCTTATCATTCCCGGCCCGCGCACCGCCATTCCGGAAATCGCCCTGGACCAGATCGAGCAGTATTTGAACGAGGGGGGCCGCTTGTTTGCACTGTTCAATGCCTTGCCCGACCGGCCCACCGGCCTGGAAAAAATCCTCCTTGCGCATTGGGGCGTGCTGGTGGGTAACGGTATCGTACGCGATCCGGAGCATTCCGCTTATCAGACCAAGGGAGGCGGGGAAGCGGGGGATGTCGTGGTGGGCGGTTTCGCCAAACATCCCGCCGTCACCGCGCTGCTTGGTTTCTATTTGGATTTCATCCAGCCGCGGCCGATTAGTCCGACGACCGCGAAAGACAAAGCCGCCGATGCCCCCAAGGTGGAAGTCATCATCGCCACGGAAGAAACCGCCCGGCTGAATGACGATCCCACCCGGAAGCAACGCCGATATCCGCTAGCCGTGGCGGTGGAAAGGGCCGCCCCGTTGGGGCTCCCAACCGCCCGCGGTTCGACACGCATGATCGTGGTGGGCGATTCATTTTTTCTCGGCAACGAGCCGATCAAGCGCTTTGCCAATGCTGATTTTGCCGAATACGCCGTCAACTGGTTGCTGGACCGGCCCCAACTCACGACTGGGATTGGACCGAGCAAGTTCTCGGAATTCCGCATCCTTCTGACCGCCGAGCAGTTGGGAAAAATCCAATGGCTGCTGCTGGCGGTGTTACCCGGCGGCGTGTTGTTGTTGGGCGGGCTCGTCTGGCTGCGCCGGCAAAAATAAAGAGCCGAAACCTGGCGCATGGCGAATTTCAAATGAAGAAAGCAGCCCGAAATCCAAATTCCAAAACCAGCGGCCGGCGTCGGTTTCGTCATCTGTGCCCGGCCGTTCCCGCTTCCTGCGCCCGCCCCAGCCCCTGCCCCCCCGCATGAATTCAAAAACCACATGGCTTTGGATCGGCTTGGCGGGGTTGCTGGCCGCGGTAATTTTCGGCCTCGAAAAATTCGGCAAGGAACCCGTGGCCGTGCCCATCCCGCTGCTGGCGGATTTCAAAGCCGATGCGGTCACCGGGGTACAAGTAACCTTCGCGGACCAGTCGGGGCTGCGGGCGGAAGGTTCCAATGGGGTCTGGCAATTAACCAGTCCGGTTGTTTATCCGGCGCAGGTCGCCAGTATCGAGGGTTTGCTCAAAATCCTGGAAGAACTCAAGCCGGCCACGATTATTCCGGCCAACGCAGTACGACAACGCCCGAACGCGGACGAAGAGTTTGGTTTCACCAACCCGCAGGCCACGCTCACGCTGGTGAGCCGCACCGGGCTGCGCCTCTTGAAGATTGGCGCCCGCACCGCGCCGGGCGATCAGGTTTATGTGCAAGTCGTCGGGGTCGAGGGCGTTTATGTCATGGACGCGGATTTATTGCGGGCGCTGCCGCGCAAACTGGACGACTGGCGCGATACCGGACTGATCAATTTGAGCGGGCTGGAGTTCGATCACTTGACGGTTTCCAACGCCAGCGCACTGCTCGCACTGGAACGCGAGCCCACCCAGGCGCTCTGGCAATTGACGCGCCCGGTTCCCGCCCGCGCCGACAATCCGCGGCTCCGCGAGGGGTTGCAAAAACTGCATGCCCTGCGCGTGACCCGGTTTGTGACCGACGATCCCAAGGCCGACGCCGAGGCGTTCGGGCTGCAAACTCCCGCGCTCGAACTGACGCTGGCCAAAAGCACGAATCTCCTAGCCCGGTTGCAATTTGGCAAAAGCCCGACGAACGATAGCACGCAGGTGTTTGCCCGGCGCGTGGGGTTCAATACCATTGTCACCGTCCCGCGCAGCTTGCTGGAGCCGTGGCAAGGCACGTTCAATCAGTTTCGGGATCCGCATCTGGTCGCGCTGCCAACCAATGTGGCGCAGATCGAGATCCGCAGCGCCGAGCCGTTCACCGTGCAACGCGACGCCAGCAATGGCTGGCGGGTGGTGGGGCAGGAGTTGCCGGTGGACACCGGGCTGATGGACGAATTAATCGCGGCCCTGAACCGTTTGGAAATCGTGAAATTCAAGGACTCCATCACGGAACCGGATCTGCTCGCTTACGGCCTGACCAGCCCCGTTCGGCAGATCATCTTGAGTGCGCCCGACCCGGGCCCCAACGGTGGAACTAATGTTGTCCTCGCCGCGTTGTCCTTCGGCAGCACGAATGCCGGAAATATTTACGTCCGCCGCGCCGATGAGAATCCCGTCTACGCCGTCGCGGGGAAGGATTTTCAAAATCTGCCCGCTGCCGCGTGGCAATTGCACCCGCGGTCGCTGTGGAATTTTGATGCCAGCGATGTAACCCGGATCGGTGTGCAACAAGGCGACCGCCGCCGGGAGTTGTTGCATGCGGGCACGAATAACTGGGTCTTGGCACCTGGATCGTCCGGCATGTTGGACGGCGCGCGCAAAGCTGCGATCGAAGAAACCGCTCATCAATTCGGCGCCTTGGCCGCCACCACCTGGGTCGGGCGCGGCGACGAGCACCGCGCCCGCCTGGGTTTTGGTACGAATTGCATGGCGCTTACATTTGAATTGAAGACCGGCGCGAAGCACCAGGTCGAGTTCGGCGGCCTCTCGCCGGAGAATTATCCTTACGCCGCCGTCAAGCTGGACGGGCAGACCTGGTTCTTCGAAGCCTCCCTCGCCCTCTATCAACTGGCCTTGTACAGCCTGGCCCTCCCGGCCAACGCGCCTTGATATGACGACCCACGCCCGGCACCGTTTCTGGCGCTTAGGCCGCATTTATTTCCGCCGGTTCCGCATCTGCATCTGGCTGGTCATCCTGGTCATCCTCTGTGCGCTGCTGTATCTCAACCGGGTGGGTCTGCCGGATTTTGTGAAGCGGCCTTTGATGAACAAACTTCGTGAGCATGGCATAGCCCTCGAATTTGCCCGGCTGCAATTACACTGGTCGGAAGGGTTCGTCGCGCACGATGTGAGCTTCGGTTCGATGCATACACCCGCAGCACCGCAATTGCTGGCAACGCAGGTCCAGATCAAACTCCATCTGCGGCCCCTGTTGCACGGTCAACTGCAGGTGGATTCACTCGGTCTGTCCGGCGGTCGTCTCCAATGGATTCCCGTCAATTCCAATACCCCACTCCGCTCGCTCACGGTCGACAACATCGAGGCCCGGCTGCACCTGTTGCCCGGTGATCAATGGCGACTGGACGATTTGCACGCCCGATTTGCCGGGGTGGACATCCTCGTCTCCGCTAGTATCACCAACGCGACGGCGGTTCGGGATTGGGAATTCCTCAAGGGCCGGGGTGCCCCCCCGGAAACCCGGTGGCCAGAGCGGTTGCAAAAGCTGGCAGACACGCTGGAATCCATTTCGTTCGCGTCGCCCCCGGAATTGCGCCTCGTCTTTGAAGGGGATGCGCGCGACGTACAGAGCTTTAGTGCGCTGCTTAACCTGAATGCGGCGCAGGCGTCAACGCCCTGGGGTCAGGTGGAAACGCTGGGCTTTTCCTCCCGGCTGTTTGCCGCTGCCAGTAATGAGCTCTCGCGCGTGGATATCAACCTCAGCGCCGCCAGCGCCCAAACGCAGTGGGCCAACACCACCGACGTGAACCTGCAACTGCGCCTGCTGACGCTGGCAACGCACCCGGACCTGGTGGACGCCGCGCTCACATTACGCGCGAATGCCGCCGAAACGCCGTGGGCCACCGTCGGTCAAACCCAGGTCAAGGCGCATTGGGTTCACGCCGTAACGAATCCGGTCCCGCAATCGGGCCAGGTTGAATTCGACACAGACATGGCGATCACCCGCTGGGCGCGGGCCGCCCGCGTTCAATTCACCGGCACCTTCACGCCGGCCACGAATTCAATCGCGCCGGACGCGGCGCTGGCCGGGTGGACTAATCTACTGCCCTTTCAAATCGAATGGTCGGCGGGCGTGGGCGCGCTCAAAGCCTCCGGGCTGGACGCGGCAGAAATCCTTTGTGCCGGTCAGTGGCACGCGCCCCAACTGGCCATCACCCAACTGCACGCCAATCTTTATCGCGGAGCGCTCGACGCAACCGCGCAACTGGATGCCGGCACGCGGGAACTCGCCTTCGCCGCGGCTTCAGATTTCGACGTGCAGCAGTTGGTGTCGTTGCTGGTGGAAAAGACTCCCGATTGGTTCACCAAATTTTCCGTGGGTGAACTCCCCCGCCTGCGCGGTGCGGGCACACTGATGCTGCCAGCCTGGACCAATCGCGCGCCGGATTGGTCTGGCGATGTGCGACCGACGTTGCAGTTGGCGGGCGAAGTTGCCCTGACCAACGTTGCGTTTCAGGGCATCGCGGCGAACTGGATTCATACCCACATCACTTGCACGAATCGTCTCTGGCAGTTGCCGGATCTGAGTGTGGGCCGGCCGGAAGGCTTGCTCCGTCTCAGTCCGGCATGGAATGAGGGAACAGGCGACTTCTATTCCCGGATTTTCAGCACGATTGATCTCACCGCCCCCCGCTCGTTGCTCGATCCATCGGTGCAGGAGGGAATGGATTTGTGCCAATTCAGCATGCCACCGATCATCGAAGGCGAACTCTGGGGCCACGGGAATGATTTTGACCGGATCGGCTTTCAAGGCCGCGTGGCGCTGACGAACTTTACGTTTCGGGAATTGAACACCGATGCCATCGTCACCCAGTTAAGCTACACGAACCGCGTCCTCGAATGTATCGAACCCCGGCTGTGGCGCGGCGCCCAGACTTTGACGGCGGCGGGCATCACGGCCGACTTCAACGCGCTACGGATCTATTTCACCAACGGTTTCAGCACCATGGACCCAGGACCGCTGACCCATGCCATCGGTCCGGTGGTGGAGGAAGCCATGGCGCCGTATCACTTCCTCACCGCGCCAACGGTGCGCTTTGAAGGTTATATTCCCCTGGAAGATCCCAACGACGTGGACATCCACTTCGACGGGGTGGCCGGATCGTTCGCCAGTTTGAAGTTCCGGGTACCGCACATTTCCGCCCAGGTGCATTGGTTCACCAACACGTTGACCATAACAAACGTGCAGGCGGATTTTTACGAGGGCAACGGTCAGGGCTGGGCGTATTTTATCTTCCCGAAGACGCCCGGCGCCCAGTTCGCCTTCAGCGTGAACACGACGGACACCAACCTGCGTTTGCTCATGGCCGACCTCTCCGCCCAGACCAACAATCTGGACGGCCGGTTCAACCTCGAACTCGCCATCACCGACGCCAACACCGAGGACATGCATTCGTGGAATGGTTTTGGTCATATGCAACTGCGGGACGGTTTGATCTGGGATATTCCAATCTTCGGGGTGCTCTCCAAACCGCTTGAGGTCTTCGTGCCGGGCATTGGCCACAGCCGGGTGGCGCAGGCCTCGGCCAACTTTGTCATCGCCAATAGTGTGATCCAGTCGGACGATCTGGAGATGCGCGCGCCGACCATGCGGTTGCAGTATCGGGGCACGGCGGATTTTGATGGACAGGTCAAGGCGCGCGTCACCGCCGAGCCATTGCGGGACACGCCGATCCTCGGCCCCATCATGAATATGGCGCTCTGGCCGGTGGCAAAACTGTTTGAATACAAAATCACCGGCACCCTTGCCGAACCGAGGCTCGCCCCGGTTTACATCCCAAAAATCCTGCTGTTGCCGCTGAACCCCGTGCGCACGCTGGAGGAATTGTTCGCCCCCACGCCCCCAACCATCAAACCGACGGAGACAAAGTAGGACCCGCCCACCATGACTATGAAGACAGTCATCCAAACCACCTTTGCAGGTGTAATCCCCTTCTTGTTTACATTGACATCCTTCAGCCAAGGTGTTTTTCAAAACTTAAACTTTGAATCAGCGGATGTCTCTGGCCTTTCACCCGGAGGTGTTCCAATTACTAATGCTTTGCCTTTTTGGCAAGGGTATTTGGGCTTGAATCCGGCTGATATAGTCTTCTACACCGACGTGAGCTTGGGTGCCGCCGCGATTACACTTCAAGGCCCAGGATCTTCTCTTTCCATATTGCAAGGCAGCTACACTGTCTTTCTTCAGCCCCAGTTCCCCAGTGGTTCGCCAGTCCCGGCTATTGCTCAGATGGGGACAGTTCCCGCCTCTGCGGTGTCGATCCGGGTTTACTCATTAAGTGGCGGTGGTAATCCGTTAACATCGCTGACGTTCGCCGGTCAATAGCTTCCCGTTTCGTTCCTAAGCAGCGGTCCGAACTACGACATCTGGGGTGGCGACATCTCGGCTTTTGCCAACCAGATAGGCGAGTTGAGATTCACGGGCGGTGGTTATTTGGATAACATCCAGTTTTCCAGCCGAGCCATTCCTGAGCCGAACACGCTTGGTTTGTTTAGCCTTGGCGCTTTGCTATTCGGGTGGCGGTTGCGGAGAACAGTGGGAAGGTGAGACTCAGAATCCCAGGTTCAACCGTTGCCATCGCCGGCGCCACCAACTCCAGCTACAATCAGGCGTTGCCGTGGGTGCGGTTATGGGAGACGAACTCTCTGGATGGGGTCTATACGGTGAAGGTCTGGAATCCCGTCGGCACCAATCAATCCGCAGCGTGGACGGTGCGGGTGGTTTCCCCGATCAAAGCCGGTTCGACCGTGGCGTGGGGCAACAACGCCAATCATCAAGCGGAGTCTCTGGCCGGATGATTCTCCAAACGAGAGTGCCAGCGCGCAGCGCTTGAATCGAATTTACCCGATAAACGCCGCGTGAACCGCCTTCACGGCCTGCTCCCCCTTCGCCAGATCAATCACCACCGAGATCTTGATTTCGCTCGTTGAGATCATGCCGATGTTCACGCCCTCGTTCGCCAGTGTTTCAAACATTTTTCCCGCCACGCCGGTGTGGCTCTTCATGCCGACGCCCACGATGGAGAGCTTGCCAATTTTTTCGTCGGTCAAAACTTCCTGGAAGCCGATCTCCGCCTTTAGATCATCAATCACCTTGCGGGCCTTGAGTAAATCCGGCTTGTCCACGGTGAAGGAAAGGTCCGTGGCCGGCGTGCCGCGGCCGTGACTGATGTTTTGTACGATCATGTCCACATTCACATTCGCGTCGCCGACGGCTTTGAAGATGCGCGCCGCGACCCCGGGTTTGTCGGGCACGGCCACGAGCGTGACCTTGGCCTGATTTTTGTCGAGCGAGACGCCGCGAATCACGACGTCTTCCATGCTTTTGGTTTCTTCTTTCACAATCGTTCCGGGGTTGTCGTTCAAACTGGAGCGGACTTCAAACACCACGCCAAACTTCTTGGCAAATTCCACCGAGCGGCTTTGCATCACCTTCGC
>JANYBF010000545.1 GCA_025360895.1 Verrucomicrobiota bacterium | reverse complement strand
TCCAGGCTGGTCTCGCGGCGGAAGAGTAGATTCGCCGGATGCCGCAAGCAGCGCGCGATGGTCTGCTCGAAGAACGATTCCGTGAACCGGTTCTCACCAACGAACCCCCAGTCCAGCGATGGTCGCGCGTTGCGCCAGATGATCCGCAGCGGCACCCAACCCTGGAGCAAATCGAGATTCATCTTCAAATCCACCGTTCGATCCAAACCCGCTAGCTCGCGCGCAAGGCCGCATGGATTTCTTCGGCGGTGAACTCAAATCCATGTTGCGCCGCCGCGGTCTGGACCAGGGCGACGAAGGTGGGAACATCGGGAACCGCCCGGAATTGAGCCAGCAACCCCGGAGTGGCAAGAACGATGTTCCGGAACGCATCGAAGGGTTCTGCGGATTCGGGCGATTTCAGCATTGCCGGCATCAGATTAGGCACCCGTCGAAATAATTCCACTCCAAAACGGAACCAGACGGATCGGAAGTAACCGGCTCGCGCTTTTTACTTTTCTTCACCGATCGATCCGCTACCGTCGCGGCACAAATTATGGCTAAACCACATCAATACAAATTCTGCTTCGGTCCCTGGAACATCAGCGAAGGTCAGGATCCCTACGGTTCGACCACGCGACCCGCCCAGTCCTTTGACTGGAAGCTGGCGCAACTTAAGAAACACGGCTACGACGCAATGATGTTTCATGACGATGACGCCGTGCCGGACGTTGACAGCAAGTCCGACACACAGGTCCGCAAGGAATCACGTGAGCTAAAGAAAAAGCTCGCGGATGCCGGTGTGGCCGCCGAGATGGTAGCGCCCCGTTTGTGGTTCGATCCGCGTACGATTGACGGTGGATACACCAGCAACGATCCCAAGTGCCGCAAATACGCGATCGAGCGCTCGCTCCGGTGCATTGACGTGGCGAATCATTTAGGCACAGACTTGATCGTCCTCTGGCTCGCCCGCGAAGGTACCTATATCCGTGAATCCAAGAACGCCCGGCGTTGCGTGGATTATCTTGTCGAAGCGCTCGACCGGATGCTGGCGCATGACAAAAAAATTCGGATCTCGATCGAACCCAAACCCAACGAACCGATGGATCATGCCTATGTGCCGACCACCGGCCACGCGCTCGCCCTCGCCCAACTCACCCGCGACCCGAAACGCGTCGGTTGTCTGATCGAAAGTGCGCACGCGATCCTCGCCGGGATTGATCCGGCGGATGAAATTGATTTTGCCATGGCGTTTGGCAAGTTGTGGTCGCTGCACCTCAACGATCAGAACGGGCTGAAATTCGACCAGGACAAACCCTTCGGCAGCGCGAATCTGCGGGTTGCCTTCAACCAGGTGCGCGCCCTCGAACGCAACGGCTACGGCAAAAAGGGCGAGTACGTCTGCTTTGACGTGCATCCGTTCCGCACCACGAAAGTCGAACATTGGATGGCGCATCTGGACAACAGTCGGCGCACCTTTCTGCGGCTGGTGCAAAAGGCGCGCACGTATGACGAGAAAGCCGCCAAACAACTGATCGCCGACCGCGACTACGCGGCACTCGACCAGATGGTGATTGAGCATTTGCTGGGCAAGTGACCCGGGGCGCGATTCTCCTCGGCTGTCTGACAACGGAACGGAATGCGGACGACCTGTGTTTAGGAGACGCTTAGATGCAGCGCATGGTTGGCACTCATTGTGACTTTTGATTGCGTTTGTTCCACCCGGGACCAGACGCATTCAAGGGCTTTTCCTCGACATGAGTTGTGTTAAACGACAAGACTTTCTGATCTCGATCGAGCTGAACAGAGTGGTAGCGGTTGTATTCGTGAATGAGGACATAGCGGAACACATCGGGGGCGATCCGAGCCATACGCCATGGTGCGGTTCTATCTAGAAGTTCGCGTTGCCATCGCTCTGGGTCAGAAGTGCGGACATCTAAAACGACTTCGCCGTTACGCTGGACTATGAACTTTTCGACGATTTCCGCGAATGTCTGCTTGCCATCTAAGGGCGCTTGCGCGAGCGAAGGTAGCAGAAATGAAACAATAATTATTCCAATGGAAAATGGGCGTGTCATAAGAGTGCTAACCTTATACTGAACCGCGAGTTTGCAGTCTAGCAAGCTTCATGGATTCGACTTTCGGCTTGGCAAAGTATTTTGTCGAGAGGAATTTGGAGTCGAAATGAACCTGAATCAGCGTTCAGCAAAAGAGGCATATTGACCCAGGCGGAGGTTCATTCCCAATCCCAAACTGAAACTCCAGGAGCAGTTGGCCGAAGTCTAGCGCTTCAAATCGTCGGCGCGCACGTACGACGAGAAGACCGCCAAACAACTTATAGTTGATCGCAACTACGCGGCGCTCGACCAGTTGGTGATCGAGCATTTGCTGGGCAAGTGAGCGGGGTGGGCCTCGTTGGGTTCAGTTTTAGCGAAACGATTTGAAGTTTGCTTCAAATCAGCGGACAGGAGATTGGGTGGCTGTTCTGGAAATTCGCTGGAAGCTTGTTTGCTTGCCTAAGCAGCCAGACTTTCTATGAACTTTGACGAAAGCGCTTCACCTGAGTTAGCGACGGCAGTGCTTCCTTTCCAGTATGCCGACCGGACTCGATTTGCTCATCGCCACTAGCTTCACTACAACTTCAATGCTTTGAAGCCTAACTGGTTACAATTTCAATCCGTACAACGGAGAACCGGGAAAAGTCTTTCGAGAGTTGACGGCGACTCTTGCCGCCCACACACTCCTGCGTGTTACCGTCCGGCGCATGATGCGTTGCGGTTCCGAAAAAACTTATGGCCGAAGGATACTGCGTTAAGTGTAAAGCCAAGAAGGAAATAACCGATGGCGTCGAGGAAGTCATGAAAAACGGGCGCAAAGCCATCAAAGGCAAGTGCCCCACCTGTGGCACCGTCATGTTCAAGATTCTGGGCGGCAAGGCCGTCCCGCCCGCCACCCCTCCGTCCGCGCCACCGCCCGCTGTCGGTTGAAGTTGTCTATGTCCCAACAACTCGCCTACGTCATCATCACGCCGTACTCGCTACACAAGTCGCGCACGGGTGGCATTCTTAGCCGGCTCATCTCTCGCACGGGGCTGGATCTTGTCGCCGCGCGCATGTTCGCCCCCGGCCCGGAGTTGGTCCAAAAATACTCCGAAGCCATCATCTCCACCAATGACCCGCAAGATCGGAAGATTCAGGAACTGATCCGCGATTACATTTTGAAGAATCTCTCGCCCGACGGAAAAACCGGTCGCCGTCGCCGCGTGATGATGTTGTTGTTTAAAGGCGAAGACGCCGTGCGTAAAGTGCGTTCAGTCGTCGGCAATCTCGGCCCCGATCGCCGCGTCGGAGAATCCATCCGCGACACGTACGGCGATCTGATCTATGGTGACGATGGCTCCGTGCGTTACTTTGAACCTGCCGTCCTGGCCGCGCCGACTGTTGACGAAGCCGACGCCAAACTCAAACTGTGGGCTCAGTATTCAGATTCCGATGGTGGCTTGCTCGAAAACACCATCACCTACCAACCCGCTGAATCGCCGCAGCGCACATTGGTGTTAATCAAACCGGACAATTTTCGTTTCCCCACGGGCCGCCCCGGCAACGTGATTGATTTCTTCTCCCGCACCGGCCTCTATATCGTCGCCATCAAAGTGCTGCGGATGAGCGTGGCGGATGCCATGGAGTTCTATGGCCCGGTGCGTGAAGTTCTTCGGACCAAGCTCAAAGCCATGGTCGCCGGCAAAGCTAAGGTCGCATTGGAAAAGGAACTCGGCTTCGTCATCCCCGCCGACACGGAAAAGCAACTGGGCGAAATCGTCGGCCCCGTTTTTGGTGACAACCAGTTCGAAAATATTGTCCGGTTCATGGCCGGTCGTTCACCCTCCGAACTGCCAGTCGGCGAGCATACGCAACCTGGTTCGGAAAAGTGCATCGCGCTGATCTATGAAGGCGTAGGCGCCGTCGCCAAAATCCGCGACGTCCTCGGCCCGACCGATCCGTCGAAAGCCCCGCCCGGCTCCATCCGCCGCGAGTTTGGCCAGAATATCATGGTCAACGCCGCACACGCCAGCGACTCACCGGAGAGCGCCACCCGCGAACTCGGTATCGTCAAGCCGGCGGAAAATAATTTCCGCCGCTTCGTCGAACAATTCTACGCCGGCGCGTAGCCAGCGGCAACGGGTGCGCGATGGCTGTTTTTTTCGACACGCACGCGCACTTGAATCATTCCGACTTCGCGCGGGAGATCCAGCAAGTCATCGCCCGCGCACGAGCGGCCGGGATCACGAAAATCATTTCCATCGGCACCGACTTCGCGAGCAGTGCTCGCGCGATCAAGCTCGCCGAGGAACACCCCGACATCTATGCCGTCGTCGGCTGGCACCCATCCCATGTCCTCGAAGCGCCGGACGATATCCGCCCCGCCTTGCGCGAGCTGACGCAGCATCCCAAAGTCGTCGCGCTCGGCGAAACCGGACTGGATTACTATCGCCTGCCGAGTTCGCACGGCGGAACATCCGTGGACGATGAAAATTATCAGCATCGCCAGGCCAAACTCTTTCGGCAACACCTCGAAGTTGCCGCCGAAACCGGACTAAACTGCGTTATCCACCAGCGCGGTGATTGTTTTGCGGAAACGCTGACGCATTTGGAGTCCTTTGGTGATCGCGTGCGCGGCGTATTCCATTGTTTTGCCAGTGATGCCGCCGCGATGCAACGCGTGCTGGCCCTCGGATCGCTCGTTAGCTTCACCGGTATCGTCACGTTCAAGAATGGTCAGAATGTGCGCGACACGGTGGCCGCCACGCCATTGGGAAAGTTCATGCTTGAAACCGACTGCCCGTATCTCGCGCCCGTGCCCTATCGCGGCAAACGCTGCGAGCCTGCCTATGTAAGGGAAATTTCTGAAACGATTGCCCAGGTCAAAGGTTGTTCCCTGGAAGAACTCAGCGCAACCACCTGCCACGCTGCGCAAAGCTTCTTCCCGAAACTGGCAAGCCCCTGACCGCCGGATGTTTTCTTTCCTTGATTTTCAATGTATTCAGCCGTTCTCTTTACCTCGTTAAATTAAATTTGAATTCAAACCATGGCCTACAAAGATGTCACCCCGCCCGTCGGCGGAAAAATCTCCATCCAAGCCGGCAAGCTTAGCGTGCCGGTAAAGCCCATTGTCCCGTTCATTCGCGGCGACGGTACCGGTCCGGACATCTGGGCCGCGAGCGAGCGCGTGTTCGATGCCGCCGTGCAAAAAGCCTATGGCGGCAAGCGGAAGATTTCGTGGTTCGAGGTTTTCGCCGGCGAGGCGGCGAAGAATAAATTCGACAACTGGCTCCCCGACGACACCGTCGAGGCCTTTCGCGAATATCTCGTCGGCATCAAAGGCCCGCTCACCACGCCCATCGGTGGTGGCATCCGTTCACTTAATGTCGCACTGCGCCAGATGCTTGACCTGTACGTCTGCCTGCGCCCAGTACAATGGTTTGCCGGGGTGCCCTCGCCCGTGAAACATCCCGAGAAGGTGGACATGACCATTTTCCGCGAAAACACCGAAGATATTTACGCGGGCATTGATTACCAGGCCGGCTCGGTCGAGGCGACGAAGATCATGGACTTCATCGAGAAGGAACTGCCCGCCGCGTTTAAGAAAATTCGTTTTAACTCCAAGGAGAAAGCGGCGGAGTTTTGGGCGGCAGTCGGCGTGAAGGATTTTCCGACGGATGTCGCGGTCGGCATCGGGATCAAGCCGGTCAGCTACAGCGGCAGTGTGCGGTTGATCCACAGTGCGATTGCTTACGCGATCAAAAATAACCGCAAGAGCGTGACGATTGTCCACAAGGGCAACATCATGAAGTACACCGAAGGCGCGTTTCGCGACTGGGGTTACGAGACGGCGAAGAAGTATTTCGGCGCGGAAGAAATTGACGGCGGGCCGTGGTGCAAGATTCCCGAGGGCAAACCCGGCGCGGGCATCGTGATCAAGGACGCCATCGCCGACATCACGCTGCAACAAGTCCTCACCCGCCCGACGGATTTTGACGTGATCGCCACCCTGAACCTTAACGGCGATTACCTCAGCGACGCACTCGCCGCACAAGTCGGCGGCATCGGCATCGCGCCTGGCGGCAACATCAATTACATCAGTGGTCACGCCATTTTCGAGGCGACGCACGGCACCGCGCCCAAGTATGCGGGCAAAGACATGGTCAACCCGGGCAGCGTGGTGTTGTCCGGCGAAATGATGTTGCGCTATCTCGGTTGGACGGAAGCGGCGGACCTGATTCTCAAGGGCCTGAACGGCGCGATTGCCAGCAAGCGCGTCACCTACGACTTCGCCCGCCAGATGGAAGGCGCGACCGAAATCAAGTGCTCGGCGTTTGGGGATAATATCATCAGTCACATGTAGCAGCTTCCGGCAGATTATGGTTAACCGGGACCGCTACTTGGCCGTCCCGGTTTTTTTGTAGAATGCGAACGATTTCATGAAACATTTTTTACTGATGGGCTGTTTATTGATTGCGCTGCCGGTATTGATCTTTGCCGCGCCGGCTGAATCGAATTACGAACGCGATTGCGCCGCGCTCGCCACTGCCAAGACCAGCGACCCCGAGCGGTTGCACCAGTTGTTCAAACTGGATTGGGAACATTCCATGATCGAAAGCCCGGAGTTCGCCACGGAAGTCGGCTTTCCCGGACAGAATGATCGGTGGTCGGATATTTCGCTTGATGCCATCACGCGGCGGAAGCGGGAGTTGCAATCGCCGCTCAAAGTCATCCGCGCCATCAACCGCGCGAACCTCAACGCGGCCGATCAACTCAGTTACGACCTGTTCCGTAAAAACTATGAACTGGCCGTGGAGGGCACGCGGTTTCCGGGAGAGTATTTTCAAATCACCCAACTCAGCGGCATCCAGCAGGACATCGCGCAAATGCTCGAAATCGCACCCCACACCACCGTCAAGGATTATGAAAACATGGTTGCGCGCCTCAATGGTGTACCCGCGCTGATTGACCAGACTATCGTATTGCTGAAGCAAGGCGTGGCGGCGGGGATTACCCCACCGCGCATCACGCTGCGTGATGTGCCGCAGCAGGTGAAAAACCAAATGGAAGCCGACCCGCTAAAGAACGCCCTGCTCGAAAGCTTCCGGAAGTTTCCGGTCGAAATCCCCGCCGCGCAACAGACGCGGCTGGGACAGGAAGCGGAAACGGCATTGAAAGAAAAGATCATCCCGGCGTTTGGGAAATTGCACGAGTTCCTCGTAAACCAATATCTGCCTGGTGCCCGTGAAACCATCGCCATGAACGATATGCCCGATGGGAAGATGTGGTACGAATACAGCGCCCGCGTTTCCACGACGACCCGGCTCACGCCCGAAGAGATACACGAGCTTGGCCTGTCGGAGGTGAAGCGGATTCGCGGCGAGATGGACAAGGTCATCAAGACAACAGGCTTCAAAGGCAGCTTTAATGAGTTTTTGACATTCCTGCGCACCGACCCGCGCTTCGCCTACACCAACGCCGACGATTTATTGCGCGGGTATCGCGACATCTGCAAACGCGCCGATCCGGAACTCGCCCGGCTCTTTGGCAAACTGCCGCGCCTTCCCTACGGCGTGTTACCGGTTCCGGACTACGCTGCGAAATCGCAGACCACCGCCTACTATCAACCGGGCTCCCCACCGGCCGGGCGGCCCGGATATTTCTACGCCAACACCTACGCCGTCGAGACGCGGCTCAAGTGGGAGATGGAAGCTCTGACGTTGCACGAAGCCGTTCCCGGCCATCACCTGCAAATCGCGTTGGCGCAGGAACTGGACGACGTGCCGGACTTCCGCAAGCACGGCAGCTACACCGCATTCGTGGAGGGTTGGGGCCTCTACGCCGAAAGTCTCGGCCCGGAGATGGGTTTTTACCAGGACCCCTACGCGAAGTTTGGCCAGCTGGTTTATGAAATGTGGCGCGCGATCCGGCTGGTCGTGGATACGGGGCTGCACGCCAAGGGCTGGACGCGGCAGCAGGCGATTGATTACTTCCTCGCCAACGCCAGCAAGAACGAGCACGACGTGACCGTGGAAGTGGACCGCTACATCGTCTGGCCCGGGCAGGCGCTCGCCTACAAAATCGGCGAACTCAAGATCAAGGAACTCCGCGCCTA
>JANYBF010000608.1 GCA_025360895.1 Verrucomicrobiota bacterium | reverse complement strand
TGACCCTGAATGCGGGCAACCCTGTCCGGAGGGGGATGATGGGGGGGATGATGGATGTGGAAGCTGTTCGGGTCCTGGGATGCCGAAATGGTGGGTGAGTGAACCTTGGATCAACCTTTGGCTCAAGGATACGCCATTATTCTATCAACCCAGTCGGGGCAGGGCCATCGAATTTCGGCTCCTGTTCAAGAACCGATTGGATGACAATGATCATGAACTATACAATGACTTGATGCGGACGGATGTCTTCAGTTTCGGCCAGAACTGGACTTCTCCATGGCGGCGTTTGGTCAAGACCAACGCCAGTGATGGGTCCTTCCGAATCTTCAACGGTCGGGGCGGTGTGGTAAACAGCATAGCGGGCGGGAGCCCGGATTATCGCTCCCGGATCGCCTTCAGCAATCCCAGCCATATCCCCCAAGTTGTTTACCCGTCCGGGGCTGTGGACACGTTCAACTATTACTTTCACGGAACGGATGGCGTGTAACGGCAACTAAACTTCCCCGCTGACGACAACTATAATTCCCCAGGCTTGGGGAAAGCTCCTTTGGTTTTTCTGGTCGGGCCGTCGGCCCGACCGGGCAGACTGTCGGAGCATGATCAACCCACAACAACGGGCTCGACTCGTCACCGAGTTCCAACGGACGGGAAGTATCGCCATGAGTGCATTGAAAAGCGGGATGGATCGCAAGACGGCGCGGAAGTATCTGGATAACCCAGAGCGGTTAAGCCTCCCACGGCCGGCGAGGGACTGGCGGACGCGAGTGGATCCGCTGGCCGCGATCTGGCCGGAGGCTGAACCACGTTTGCGTGCAGCGCCGGAGCTGGAGGCCAGAGCCTTGTTCGAACATCTGCTGATGCTGCGGCCCGAGCAGGCGCAGGAGACGCAGCTGCGGACCTTTCAACGGCGGGTGCGTCAGTGGAAGTTGGAGCATGGGGCGGCGCCGGAAGTAATTTTTCCGCAAACCCATTTTGCCGGAGAGGTGATGCAGTTGGACTGGACGCACGCCCGGGAACTGGAGATCAGCATTGCGGGCCATCCGCTAGATCATCTGCTGTGTCAGGTGGTGCTGCCGTATTCCAACTGGCAGTGGGCCACACGATGTCAATCCGAGTCGTTGCTGTCGTTGCGAGCGGGCTTGCAGGCGGCGCTGTTCCGGTTAGGGAAGGTGCCCAAGATCCTGCAGATCGATAACAGCAGCGCGGCTACGCATCAGATCAGTGGCGAAGGCAAAAGAGATTTTAATCCGGAGTTTTTGTCATTGGTGGAACATTACGGGGTGACGCCGCGAACGATCCATGTGGATTGTCCCAACGAGAACGGGGACATCGAGTCGCACAACGGACATTTGAAACGGCGGCTGGTTCAGCATCTGTTGTTGCGCGGTTATCGGGACTTCGTCAATGAGGCAGCTTACGATGAGTTTTTGGCCGAGGTGCTGACCAAAGCCAACGGTCCACGGTCACTCAAGGTGGCCGGAGAGTTGGCGGTGATGCGGGAACTGCCGCCCACGCGATTGTGCGAGTATGACGAAGTGGATTGTCGCGTGTGCAGTCACAGCACCATCCGGGTCAAGCGGGTGGCGTATTCGGTGCCGGCGCGCTTTATTGGCCGGCGCCTGCGGGCCCGGGTTTATGAGCAATACGTGGAGGTTTATCACGGATCTGAACAGATTGCTCAGATAGGACGCCCGACTGGACGTCGAGCGGTGATTGATTACCGGCACGTGATTGAAGCGCTCCTGCGCAAGCCCGGTGCCTTTGCCCGTTACCATTACCGGGAGGAACTGTTTCCCAGCAGCACCTATCGTCGCGCCTATGATCGGCTGGTGCTGGACCACGGTGCGGGCCCGGGAGAACTGGAGTATCTGCGCTTGCTCAAGCTGACCGCGGAACTGGGTAGCAGTGCGATTGAAGGGTTGCTCGGCGAGATGCTGGGTGTGGGCACGTCGCCGTGGCGAACGGCCACGTTGCGCGGCACGCTCTGCCCACCGGCCCCAGTGGAACTGGTGGAACCGGTCGTGGACCTGAGCGTCTATGACGCGTTGCTGACGGAGGAGGCCACTCATGTCGCATGATCCCCTGGCCGGACTGTTGCGCAGTTTTCATCTGCCAACCATTGCGTCCATTTACGCCGACACCTTGCAGCAGGCCGAACAGAACAACTGGGGCTACCGGAAGTTCCTCCAACACTTGTGCGAAAGCGAAGCCGAAGACCGGCGGCAGCGACGCATCGCCCGCCTGCTCAAACAATCCGGACTGCCCGACGGCAAGAGCCTGGGCAACCTGGATGAGACGCTGTTGCCTGCCAAGATTCGGCGACAATTACCCACGCTGCTTGAAGGCGGCTTTGTGGAACGTGGCGACAATTTGCTGGCCTTCGGCCTGCCTGGCCGTGGGAAAAGTCATTTTATAGCGGCCTTGAGCCGGGAGTTGATCCTGCGGCACGGCCATACCGTGCTGTTCACACCCACCTTCAAACTGGTGCAGCAACTCTTGAACGCCAAGAAAGCGTTGAAAATCGAAGCGCTGCTCAAAAAGCTCGACCGGTATGCTGTCGTCTGCCTGGACGACATCGGCTACGTTCAGCAGGATCGGGAGGAGATGGAGGTGTTATTCACCTTCCTGGCCGAGCGCTATGAGCGCCGCAGCGTGATGATCACCAGCAACTTGGTGTTCTCCAAATGGGATCAAATCTTCAAGGATCCAATGACCACCATGGCAGCCATTGATCGGCTCGTACATCACGCCACGATCCTGGAGTTTGATGGTGAGAGCGTGCGCGCCAAAAAAGCCAAAGCCCGAACCGGTGCCTGAGGATGGTAAACTCTCCACCTCCCGCACCTCACGAACCTTTCACCGCAACAGGGCGCGAGCTTGGGGCTCGCAAGCCGCCCCGTTGCTCGTTCTACCTCGCTGCTGGGTAACATTGTCGTGAGGCAACGCTGGGGAACTATAGTTGTCGTCAGCGGGGAAATTTAATTGTCGTTGACGGAGCGATCTCAAGAACTTCACGTTTTCTGGCCTACGACTCCTTGCTACAACAATACCGAGGTGGGGTTACAAAGAATCGGAAACCAGGCCGGAAAACGAGGTGAACCACGAAATACACGAATCACACGAATCACACGAAAATCCGGGTTGATTTCTCCTCCCCCGCATCATCCGCTATAGAAGTCCCCGAAGTTCACTGAGTTTCATGTTATTGAGGCACAGTGGTTGCTTTTCACTACTTGTTACCGGAAAAGCGTGCTGTGGTTACAAACTAATTAGAGATTATTTCAGCGGTTGAGGGAACAGGGGGGGTGAGCGTTGCCGGGCTCGACCTCAATCCTTCCATTGCTTAATACAAGCCTTGATGCGAAGCCAGTCGCGATCCTCTTCACGTGTATGGAGTTTTGGCCCACCGACTATCTCTACTTTCCACTTCCCGGTTTCTACATGTCCGTCCGCAAAGGAAAGATTGGCTCCCTTATCGTGACGGTTGGCGGGTTGGTCCCACCACCAATCGTGAGTTGATGGCGGGAAACCTGCCCAGAAATCGGTAGGCATCCCGA
>JANYBF010000598.1 GCA_025360895.1 Verrucomicrobiota bacterium | reverse complement strand
ATGACAGGCGCGACGCCTGTCCTACGCTGCTGAACTGCTTCGCCTACACCTGCGGCTTCTCGGTCTGCGCGGCGCTGGGCGGAGCGCGCACCACGAGTCTGGACCTTTCAAAGAAGTATCTGGAGTGGGGCAAGCGCAACTTTGCGCTGAACGGACTCGATCCCGCCCAACACGATTTCATTTTCGGGGACACATTCGACTGGTTGCGGCGCCTGGCCAAAAAGGGCCGCGCTTTTGATGCGATCATTCTCGATCCGCCGACGTTTTCGCAATCCAAGGAGAGTGGCATTTTCCGGGCGGAGAAAGATTATGGGAAGCTGGTAGCCGCCGCGTTGCCAGTGCTGAAGCCGGACGGCGTTTTGCTGGCATCCACCAACGCCGCCGAATTGTCACCGGGAAACTTTCTCGACGTAATCAACGAAGCGGTGCGCGGTGCGCAGCGGAAGATCGTTCAGCAACATTACGTTCCCCAACCGCCGGACTTTCCCATCAGCCGCGCCGAACCAGCGTATCTCAAAACTGTTTGGCTGCGGGTTTCGTAGTGCGGTCGCTTCAACCCACCAGCAAAACCTTCAGCATCGTGTGGTCGAGGGCGTGGCCCCGAAAGACTCCTTCCTTGCCGGGGTCATTTGGGGTCGCGCTCAATTGAGCGGGTGATCAGACTGGCGCGTGGCTTCGATCGTGAGCGGAGTAACCAGCCAACAAGGCCCACGATGACCCCGATAAGCAGAACCGAACCGGCCACGAGAAGCGTAATGGAAAAAGGTTTTCCTTCGGAACTGGTGTTGATCGCGTTTGGTTGAACGACCGCATTCGTATTCGGCGCCACCACCGGCTCAGGAATCACTGGCGACGGATTACTGACGGCAATGGGTGGAGCGGGTGGCGGCGAAGCGGGTGCAATAACAGGCAGCACGGGCGGCGTTATTTCCGCCGGTAGAACGCTCGCTGACGGCAAGGCATTCGTCGTCGGTGCCGGATTCGTGGCTGGCAAGACCGGCGGCGGCTCGATTTGCGGCTGCGGCTTTACCTCCACTTTCAGCTCGGGCTTCGGTTCAGGCTTCGGTTCGGGTTTCGGTTCGGGTTTCGGTTCGGGAGCTGACTCCGGTTTTGCGCTGGGCGCCGTCGTTGCTGACGTGGCCAGCTCCGGCGTGACGGGGAACTTGGGGAATTCGACCGGCCACGGCGGGGTGTTCACGGTGAAGCCGATGAACTTGCCTTTCACGGCGCGCAACACGGTGAGGAACGGCATCTGTTGTTTGCGCTGGTCGGCGGCATTGGTCCGGTAAGCCTCGGCGATCGGCGCAGCAAAGGGCGTCCCGGTCAGAGCGCTTTCGCCGTCGGAAATGAGCAGCACCGTGATCTTGTCCGAGTCGGCCACGACACTTTTCATTTGCGCGAGCACGGGTGCCAAGCGGGCGGTTTTTTCATACTTTCGCGATTTAAGAAAGTCCACAATCCCCTGGGCGATGGGCCCGCTCGTCTGGGGCGTCCAGCGTTGCAGCGGGAATTGGCCAGCCTGCAAGTCGTCGGTATAGGTCCACACCCCGATCGTGTCGCCGCGATGCAATTGCTCCCCCAAGCCGCCGGCGAACAAGTTGCCAACCACCTGCTCGACATTCGCCGCCCGTTTCTTCATGGCGGCCGACGTGTCCACGATGAGTAGAAATCTTTCGGTGACCGGCTTGGGCGGAGCGTTGGTTTTCGGAACGGTTGTCTGGGCCGCCAGGGAATATGTGAGCAAAACCAGCGAAAATATCGTGCAAGACAGGCCGCCGCCGCGCCTCTTGAAGGGGTAAAGGTTCATCGGTTCTGTTTGAAGCGGTTGCGCTCGGTCCGGTTGTAATGTTTCAAATCATTGGCGAATTCCGCCAGCACACTTTCAACTGTGGCAATGAAACTCAGGCACGAAGAGGCCATGCCCCCGAAGGCGATGACGGTGTCGCGTTCGGCATTGTCGTCCGTGACCACCAGGACTTCCCCGTAGGGTTGAAAGCGATGCGTGGCGCGTTCGATCATGTCGTCGGCCGTCTGGCCCGCCTTAGAGAAGAGCACCTCCACCAACCCCGATGATTCCTGCTTGGGCACGCCGGGCGGGGCCCCGCTGCCGTCGAAAAAAATGGTGATGGGCGTCCCAACCGCGTCGTGATAGCGCGTCAGGATGTGGACGAGTTCAGCGCGCGCGGTCTCGGAATGACGCGGCTTGCCCGGCGCCAACTCCGGCCAGTTGTGAAGCAGGCTGTAACCGTCAACCAGGATTCGTACGAGCGCCATGGCCGCAGGTTAATCGGGCGCCATGGGAATGGGAAACGCAAATTGACATTGGCCCCGCGACTTCGGACTTTACACTTTGGATAGTCAAACCACGCAGCCATGCCCATCTACGAATACGAACTGTGCGACGGCAACTGTGCCGTTTGCGGCGGGAGTTTCACCTTGAACCGCCCGCTCTCCGCCAAGCCGCTAACCAACTGCCCGGCCTGCAAGAAGCCGGTGCGAAAAGTCTTTTCCGCGTTCAGTTCGCCTCAAAAAACCAAGCCCCTCTCCGTCACAGACGCCAAGCAGGCGGGGTTCACCGTTCTCAAGCGCCTGGGCAAGGGCGAATACGAACGACAATGACTGCAAATCGCGCTTTACATCTTTCGGCCAGACGCTAATTTTGGCTTCAGCAATTACTAAACCTATGCAAAAAAATCTTTCTCTCTTGGGCGCGGCCCTCTTGGTTGCCGTGCTGGTTTCTGGTTGCGCGGGTCCGTCACAAAAGCTCGGCCGCGGCCTCACCAACCTTTACGAACCCATCCGGCTCGCGGATATGCAGCGGAGCATTGAGCAATCGACGGTCTATGATTCCGAATATTCCAGCCATGCGACCGGGGTTGTTCGCGGTTTGGGCAAGACTTTCGCCCGCTTCGGCGTTGGTTTTTATGAAATCGTCACGGCGCCCTTCCCGAATCACAAGGATGACGACTATGGTCCGGTGGCGACGAACTACCTCACGCCCAAGCCGGCCTATCCCGATAGTTACCACCCCGGGCTCCCGGATAGCTCGATTTTTGCGACCGACACCTCCATCGGTTTCAGCGGCGGCGACTTCGCCCCTTTTATTCCCGGCAGCCGGTTCCGCGTATTCGATTCCCCATAGTCACCGCAGATTCGACAACTCAACGAGTTGCTTGACCATTTTGCGAAACGCGCCAACCGATGTTGGCGCGTTTTCTTTTGCCGCCCGGCATGGATTTCGCAGTTACTAAACCACTTCGATGACCGCGCTTAAAAGAAATTCGCCCTGCAAAGTCAACCTGTTGCTGAATATCCTCGGCCGCCGCCCCGATGGCTTTCATGCCCTCGAAACCGTTTTCCACCCGGTCAACCTCTGCGACCGGCTCACCTTCACCCGCCGCCCGGCTGAAATCCAACTCACCTGTAGCGACCCCAGTCTGCCGACGGACGCGGCCAATCTCGTCCACCGCGCCGCCACCGCGTTTTTAAGCGCGGCGAAAATTAGCGACGGCGTCCGCATTCACTTGGAAAAGCAAATCCCGCTTGCGGCTGGCTTGGGCGGCGGCAGCGGCAATGCCGCCACGACCTTGCTGGGTTTGAATGAATTGTTTGGCCAACCGCTCCCCGCCGCGAAACTGGCCGAACTGGCCGCGGCGCTCGGCTCGGACGTGAATTTCTTTTTGCAGGACCAACCCGCGCTCGCCACCGGCCGGGGCGAAATCGTCGAGGCGCTGAGCCCGTTCCCCGCACTGCGCGGCGCCAGCTTTTTTCTCATTCACCCCGGCTTCGGCATCTCCACGCCTTGGGCTTACCAAAATCTCGACCGTTTTCCCGCCGCCCAAAACGGAATGCCCGGCCGGGCGCGGAAGTTGATAAACCTGCTTCAGGCGGGTGATCTCGCCGCTGCCAGCCCAGAGTTCTATAACTCGCTCGAAGCGCCCGCTCTGGACAAATATCCCATCCTCAAAATCTATCAGGACTTTCTAAGGGCGCAGGGTGCGGTCGCCACGCTCATGTCCGGCAGCGGCTCCACCACGTTCGCGATCTTCCCGGAGCTGGCGGCGGCGGAAGCGGTCGTGGAAAAATTCAAGGCCAAATTCGGTGGGAATTGCTGGCTAGCCGTGGTGCCGGTCTCCTGAGAAACTCCGCCCGCAAGTCCTTGGTTTTCATGGATTGGGTATGAGTTGGTAGTTGAGATCGGCGGCCAGGTCGTGGAGGCGGGCCAGCTTCTTTTTCTTCATCTTGGCTCCCGCCGCCGCGAACACGGCCGGGTGGAACGCCTCCTGGTATCGGAGCAGGTGCCACAGGATGCGCGCCAGGTGGACTCACTCGCCGTCGCTCGCTCGGCCCTTCGGGCCTGCTCCCTTCGGTCGCATTCCTTTCGCGGGTC
>JANYBF010000585.1 GCA_025360895.1 Verrucomicrobiota bacterium | reverse complement strand
TGCGCCTCGACCGCCGGATTCCACCACGGATCGTACAGGACCACGTAGCTGGCATTAGTGAGATTCAAACCCGTGCCCGCCGCGCGCAGACTCAGGAGGAACACGCACGGTTTGGTGTCCGCCTGGAAAGCATTGACGACTTCCTGTCGGTCCTTGGTCTGGCCGGTCAGCAGGTGCGTGTTGATGTTGCGCGCGTGACACTCTTTCTCGATCAAGTGCAGCATTTGCACAAACTGGCTGAAGACCAAAACTTTCTGCCCTTCCGCCACGAGCGCATCGAGCAGTTCGAACAAAGTCTCCGTCTTGCCGCTGGGCGAATCACTGCCAACGAGTTTCGGATGGCAACACACCTGCCGCAACCGGGTGAGCGCGGCGAGCACATGCATCTTGCTCTTGTTGAGGCCCTGCTCCGCGACGGCCTGCATGATCTGGTCGCGGCTGCGGCGGAGCTCGGCGAGGTAAAGCTTGCGCTGTTCTTCACCGAGCGGGCAATCGCGCCGCTGCTCGATGCGGTCGGGCAAATCCTTGGCGACGTGTTTCTTCAGGCGGCGCAGTAGCAGGGGCCGGAGCTTGGCGGAAAGTTGTCGGCGCGCAATCCGTTGAGTGTTCTCCACATCGGCCCCGCCCTTCGGCTCGTAGGTTTCCAGAAAGTATTCCTGCGTCCCGAGGTAGCCGGGCTGGATAAAATCCACGATGCTCCACAGATCGAGCAAGCGGTTTTCCAGCGGCGTGCCGGTGAGCGCAAGACGATGCTCGCTCTTGAGCTGTTTGACGGACTGCGTGACTTGCGCGCCGGGGTTCTTGATGAACTGCGCTTCGTCGAGAATCACCGCCCGGAAGGCAAATTTCTGCAATTCTTCCAAATCGCGCCGGAGCAACGCGTAGTTGGTCACAATGATGTCGTATTCCGGAATCTGTCGGCGTAAATTGTGCCGGGCCGCTCCGCTTTCCAACACCAGCACTTTGAGGTCGGGGACAAAGCGTTCGGCTTCGCGGCGCCAGTTGTGCAATACGGATGCGGGGCAGATGACGAGCGAGGGCTTGGGATTCTTCCGATTGCGATCCTTGAGCCACGCGAACCACGTCAGCGTCTGCAAGGTTTTGCCCAAGCCCATGTCGTCCGCCAAGATGCCACCGAGCCGGATCTGAACGAGATGCGCCAGAAAATCGAAGCCGTCCTTTTGATAGGGTCGCAACTCGGCCGTGAGACTTGCGGGCAGCGGGATGGCGGGAACGCCTTTGAAATCGCGGACGCGCGTGCGTAACGCCTTGGCTTCGGGTGTGTCGGAAAAACGTGTGAATTCGTCCTCGCTGAGGTGTGCGACGTTTTCAAGGCCGACCTTTTGGGGCACGGCGATGAGGCCATCCACCCCAAGATCGGCCATCGCTTCGTGCGCCCGTTGCACCGCTTCGGTGTCGAGTTCGACCCAGCCAGCGTTCGGAAGTTTGACAAAGCGACCACTCGCGCGGGCGAGTCGTTCGAGGTCGGACTTGTTTAGTTTTAGACCCTCGGCTTCCCACTCGGCGGAGACGGCCAGCCAGTCAATGCCACTGCCCTTGACGATCAATTTTGGTTTCAACCGGCGTGGGGTGAGAAACAAGCGGTGAAAGGCCGGATTGCCGAGAAACTCAACACCCTCGGGCCGCTGCTGCCAGGCGTGCGCGAGCGTGCCGAGGCAATTCTCATTCGCGTCGCCAATCCACAGGCCCGGCTCGGGAGTGAACCAATCGAGCTGCTTCAACCACTGCATGGCCGGTTCGAGCCGGGGGTCGTCGAGAATCTCCGGCTTGTCGGTCGGCCGTTTTCTGGTTTCGTTGGGTCGCCAGTCCTGGCCGGTCCAATACCACACGCTGCCGTCGCGGAAACTTTTGGCCAGCAGCCGGAGGCGTACGGTGTCTTCGAGCAACTCGAACACGAGCTGCGGCCCCGCCGGATGCACCACGCAGAGTTGTTCCCAATCCACGCCCTGATTCGCCCCGGCTTGCCGTAGATGCACGAGCAGCCGATGGCTCAAGCGGCGCACCGGGACGGCGGGCTTGTCCGCCCAATGGGCGATGACGGCGTTCGGCGGGGCATTGCGCAGGAGATAGAACGTGCTGCCTGCCAGGACGAGCGGGGGTTGCTGGTTGAAAAACTTTACCTCAGCGAGGGAAATTTTTTCGCCGGTCGGCAGCGTGAGCCGGTGCGTGAAGGAAAGTTCCTTATCCCCGTTTTCGAGATGCGGCTCAAGCGCCGCGACGTGGCCGTGGAATTGAAGCGGCTGGTTGCCCGCAGCGGGTTCGAGGCGGCGCGTGTGGCCCCAGCGCGCGAGCCAGTGGAGCAATTCGGTGTCGGTCAATTGTAGGGTGTCATTGCCGTCCTGCCGCTGCCGATGCGTCTCGGTGAGCCAGGCAATGAATTCCCAGTCGGCCGGCGGGAAAAGTTCCTGCTCGTGGGCCGCGCGCGTGGCTAGGTCAATCAAGTCGCGCAGCGTGCGCACCTTTTCGCCGGTGCGGGGGCGGAACAGATGAAACTGCACGCCGAGCCGGAAGCGCGCGGGCTGATCTTCGTCCGGTTGCGGCTGGCAAATGACGCGCAACGTGGCGCGCGGCGTGTCGAGATGGGGTGGTTGCGCGGGAAACAGCCAATTCTCCAGCTCGTGGACGAGCTTTTGTTCATGCTCGGTGGCTTCAGCGCGGGCAAAGCGGGCTAGGTTCGCGTGTGGCGTAAGTTCCGGTGGCAGCGATCGTTTGGCGCGGAGGAAAAGAAAGGCGAGTTCTTCGAGACGGGCGCCGTGGTTCGCCGCCAGCATGCGGGGCCACCAGTCCGTGGCGGGAAAATCTTTGCGGGAGAGGGCAAGCTTTTCAAAATAATCTTCGAGGAGCAGCCAGGAACGTTGTGAATCCGGGCAAGTGGCGAAACTGCGCAGAAGTTCCTCCCGTTCGCAAACCGCATCCTTGGAATCAGACAACTCACGCCGTAAATCTGCGAACGCGCCGTACGTCTGCGAGAGAACCTTGTTGTGCGCGTCGTATTTAGACGTGCTCCCACTTTGGCGGGTCGCCCCGTTGCAGTTTTTTACTGAGTCTCTGGCCATCTGTGAATCCAACCCATGAATGGGAGCATCATCTCGCCATGGAACCGGGGGGTTGGTCAATCAGAAACAAAATATTTTTGCACTCAGTCACCAATATTGCTTAATCTGCGACCGCCCGGAGTTGACCAATGAACCCCAAACCCGATTTAACGAAGCCGATTGATATGCATGTGCATATCGTCGGCAACGGTACCGGCGGGACCGGTTGCTGGTTGCGGGTAGGCGGTTGGCACCGGCCGCTGGCGGCCCTGATGCTCCGGCACATCGGCTTGCCGGCGGGTGCCATGAAGGGTGATTTAGACCGGCTTTATATTGAGCGGTTGTTGGCGCTGGTGCGCGGTTCGTCACTGGGGGCCGCGGTGATTCTAGCCCAGGATGACGTTCACGATGAGCAGGGTCGGGTGATGGCTGACGTCGGTTCGTTTTATGTTCCAAACGATTACGTGCTGGCGCTGGCCCGCAAACACTCCGAGTTTCTGCCGGCGGTTTCGATTCATCCCGCCCGGGGTGATGCGTTGGAGGAATTAGAACGGTGTGTCGCGGCGGGCGCGGTGATGATGAAATGCCTGCCCAATTGCCAGAACATCGACTGTAACGACCGGCGATTCACGAAGTTCTGGGAGCGAATGGCGGAATTGAAGCTGCCGTTGCTCGCGCATACCGGTGGCGAACATACGCTGCCGGTGGTGCGACCGGAATTCGCCAACCCGCGGGCGTTGACCTTGCCGCTGGCATGTGGGGTCACGGTCATCGCGGCGCACAGCGGAACGAAGAGCGGTTTGTTTGACCCCGAATATTTTCACGTTTTCGCCGATCTGACGCGACGCTTCCCAAATTTCTATGGCGACACCAGCGCATTCAATGTGCCGATCCGCGGGCGGCACGTGGCGGCCTGCCTGCAGGAGCCACTGACTTCGCGAATGGTGCATGGCAGTGATTTCCCCGTCCCAGTGAACGGCCACTTTGCGTGGTTGCGCGGGCATGTGTCGTGGCGGGACTTTCGCCGGTGCCAGAGCAATCCGAACATCTTAGAGCGGGACTACCAATTGAAGCGGGCCATGGGCTTTCCACCGGAAAGCTTCACGCGGATCGGGCGACTCCTGCGCCAGTCGTAATTTGTCAGGATAAAAAAACCGGGCCAAACAGTCAGGGGGTGACCGAGAGGCCCGGGGAATTTTCGAATTGGTACTCAGTAGGTTTCCGGAGAAATCCGGCGCGGGCTTGTACCTAGTCACCTCGCCGGAAATTACTTTGCTTCAAAGATCAACTGCGACCTACCAAAATAACGCGTGCTAACTAGGAAGAGTTAATCACTATTCGGCATCGGTGTCAAACTTTCTGTAATTTTATTAGCACAGCTTTCATGCGGCATTAATCGGCTAAAGTTTTGCCCTTTGAAAATGGGAATTCCGTTTGCCATACCGACCGCGTGCGCGAAAGTCTCGCGGTCGCGCGGGAGGAATTGTCGAAGCCTTGGAGGCAGCGCGATGTGGCCTTTGCGTGAGCGGCGCATTTCTGCGCGGGGCAAGTCTCTTTTGACCTTCACCGGTCTTTCTGGTCAAACTAGGTGCCGGGTGTGACCAGCGCCGGTTTGATGTTCGGTGCACCCTCGATTGAAAAACTGAACCTGAACTATGAACAACGGAATGAAACGCGGAAAATTGGGAGTGTTGGTTGGCGGCGGGCCGGCGCCGGGCATTAATGGGGTGATCGCCGCGGCCACGATTGCGGGCATCAACGAGGGATTCGAAGTCATCGGCTTTCGCGACGGCTTTAAGTGGCTTGCGCAGGGGGACACGCAACACTACACGAAGTTGACGATTGGGGATGTGAAAGCCATTCACTTGCGCGGCGGCTCCATTCTGGGAACGGCGCGGACGAATCCGGCGAAATCGGAGACGAGCCTGCACAATGTGTTGGACTCGCTGAACAAATTGGGGGTGACCGCCCTTGTGACCATCGGCGGAGATGACACGGCGTTTTCCGCCAGCAGCGTCTATCGCAAAGCCGCCGGAGCAATCCGGGTCGCGCATGTGCCCAAGACGATTGACAACGACCTCCCACTGCCGGGTTCGACGCCCACGTTTGGTTTTGAAACCGCTCGGCATAATGGGGTTTTCATTGTCCGCAATCTGACCGAAGACGCGCGCACCACCTCGCGCTGGTACATCATCATCAGCATGGGCCGGGCGGCGGGCCACCTCGCGCTGGGCATCGGCAAAGCCGCCGCCGCGGCAATCACGATTATTCCGGAGGAGTTTCGCGGCAAACCTGTCAC
>JANYBF010000580.1 GCA_025360895.1 Verrucomicrobiota bacterium | reverse complement strand
GGTTCTTCGCTGATTTCGGTGGAGCCGGTGGTAGGCTTCGGGCCTGACGCCTGAAAAACTGTTTCACGAGTTGTTGGGGTTGGGATTGAACTGGGAAGTGATCGAGAGCCGGTTTGATCAAAAAAGCGGCACAGTCTTTTTGGAGATCCGCGAGACAGCGCGGCTGTGGGCGTCGGTGCGGTGTCCCAAGGACACGAACGTGGCCACTTGCTACGACCACACTGAAGTCCTGACCTGGCGTCACCTCAATGTGTTTCAACACCGCTGCGAGATTCCCTGCCGCCTGCCGCGGGGCAAATGCAAACAGTGCGGGCATGTCTTCCGGGTGCGTCCGCCGTGGGAAGGATTGAGCACGCACTTCACCAAGGAGTTTGAAGCGTTCGCACTGCTACTCATGCGCGAGATGCCCATGAGCCGGGTGGCGGAGATCGTCGGGGAAACGGACACGCGGCTCTGGCGGATGCTCTTCCGTCAGGTGGATGCAGCGTATGCCGAGGCGGATTTCAGCAACGTGAGTTGTGTCGGGGTAGATGAGATGAGCCTCCGCAAGGGGCATGATTACGTGAGCGTGTTTGCCGATCTGGTGCGCAAGCGGGTACTCTTTGCCACCGAAGGCAAGGATCACCAAGTGTGGCTCCAGTTTGTGGAGGCACTGGAAAAGCACAATGGCCATCGGGGTGCGATCACGCAAGCGAGCATGGACATGAGTCCGGCGTATCAGAAGGGCGTGCAAGAAACGTGTCGGAACGCGCAAGGGGTGTTCGACAAGTTCCACGTCGTGATGAACGTGAACAAAGCGGTGGATCAAGTGCGGCGGGCCGAGGTGAGACTGGGCGGGCCGGGCGTGTGGGACGCCTTGCACAAGAGCCAGTGGTTATGGCGCAAGAACCCGGAGAACCTGACGGAAAAGGAGGCGGCACGACTGGCGGGGATTGACCAAAAAAGTCTGCGCACGGCCAAGGCGTATCAGATGCGACTGGTGTTACCGGACATTTACACGAGTCCCACGGCAACGGTGGCACGACATCGTTTTGGGGTATGGTGTCGCTGGGTGCGGTGGGTGGCGCGTAAAGAGCCGAAGAATATTCTGCGCTCGATGGTGAAGGTGGCCGAGATGGTGGAGAAGCATCTGGCGGGGATACTGGCACATTGGAAATGGGGCGTGACCAACGCGTTCATGGAAGGACTCAACAGTGTGTTCAGCGCCACCAAACGCAAAGCGCGTGGCTACCGCTCAACCGTTCACATGATCACCATGCTTTATTTCGTGGCTGGCAAACTCCGTTTCCCTCAGTTCTGAGGCTCCACCGAAATCAGCGAAGAACCTGATTGATTATGAAACGATTGAACTTTGTTTTGCCGCTCCTCCTGACAGCGGTGCTGGTTGGTGCAATAACGCCGACGGCGAAAAGTCAGGAAACAAACATGACGCCTGCCAACGCCAGCTTGTCGCTGGACGCGCTCGTGGCCGAGGCGCTTGAAAAAAATCCAGAACTCAAGTTCTACGAGGCGGAGATCGCCGCCGCCAAAGCCGGACGCAAAACCGCCGGGACGCTTGGCAATCCCGAAGTGAGCGGCGGCATCGGCCAGAAGCGCGTGGCCGACGGCGGCGTTTCCGCCGAAGGCTTGGCCTGGTCGGTGTCGGTCGTACAACCGTTCGAATGGCCCGGGCGGCTCGGCCTGCGCAAGGCCATCGCCAATCGCGATATTGAACTTGGCCAACTCGGCTATGAGCGATGCAAAGTCGCGCTGACCGGGCGGGTGCGGTTGCTAGCCTACGGCTTGTTTGCCGCGCAAGAAAGAGCGGCGGCAACGGGCGAGGTCGCCGAACGCTTCAAAGCCTTGCGTGAGGTGCTGGTGCAACGCGATCCCGCCGGCCTTACGCCCCTGCTCGAAACGCGGGTCATCGAAGCGACTGAGTTGAATGCGCAACGCAAGGCGAGCGATGCCACGCTGGCCGCGCAAGCCGCACTATTGGAGTTGAACCAACTGCGCGGCGCGGCGCCGGACACGCAACTCGCCATCAGTCAGCCGCAACTCAGTTTTCGTCCCCCGGAACAAAGGGAATTGCTCACCGTGCTCGCCGGCACCAACAACTTTGAGTTGCGGATGCGCGCCGTGGAATTGGCCCAGCAGGGCTTCCGCGTGGACCTCGCGAAGAACGAACGCTACCCGGCCATCGCTGTTGGACCAAGCTACTCCGTGGAAAATGCCGGTAACCGCGAGCAAATCCTCGGGGTGGCGGTTTTGCTGCCGCTGCCGCTCTGGAATCGGAACGGCGGCAATATCGAAGCGGCGAAGGCGCGGCAGATGCAGGCGGAGATTTCACTCAGCATCGCTGAGCGCAACGTGCAACGTCAGGTGCTCACCGCAGCGCTGACTTACGAAACCAAACTCCGTGAGATGGCGAACTGGCGGCCCGACTCCGTGCAACACTTCAAGGAAGCCGCCGAACTTGCCGACCGTCACTATCGGCTCGGCGCAGTCCCCATCTCCACCTACGTCGAGTTGCAGCAGCAATATCTC
>JANYBF010000496.1 GCA_025360895.1 Verrucomicrobiota bacterium | reverse complement strand
GGTCAAACGATGGAAATCTGGCGGGCTACGCTTGCGGAAGCCATGGCGATGGGCAGTGAACATCTGTCGAGTTACGAAGTCATCTACGAAGAGGACACGCCACTCTATGCGCAACTCAAAGCGGGCGAGTTCGACGTGGATGAAGACCTCGCCTGCGCCATGTACGAGGAACTCGTGGAGCGAGCAATGGCCTCCGGCTTTCATCAATACGAAATCGCCAATTTTGCGAAGGACGCGGTAGCTAATCGTCCGTCTTCAACCTTCCACCCTCCGTCCCGCGCTTGTAAGCACAACTTGAACTATTGGCGCGGCACCGATTTCCACGGCCTTGGTCCCAGTGCGACGGGCTACGTGCACGGCGTTCGGACGAAGAATTGGTCCAACACGCAGCTTTATTGCGAGCAAATGGAAAAGGGAAAACGCGCCATCGAATCGCGCGAAGAACTGGCGCCGCTCGCACGTGCAGGCGAGACGGCGGCCTTTGGTTTACGGACGACGGCGGGTTGGCCGTTCGAGGAATTCCGGCGCACGACCGGGCACGACTTGCGCGAGCAATGGTCGGCGGACATGACCGTATGTGTGCAACGCGGTTGGGGGCAAATCTCCGCGGACGCATTTCGGCTCACGCGCCACGGACTCCGTTTTGCGGACGCAGCGGCGGAGTTGTTTCTACGTTGAGCCGGCGTCAGGGTTCGACATATACCGGCATGCCCACCCACACCAGTTTTACCAGGTAATCCGCGTTCCAGTTGGCGAGCCGGAAACAACCGTGCGATTCCGTGCGCCCAACTTGTTCCGGGCTGGGCGTGCCGTGTATTCCGTAGCCAGGTTTGTCGAGGCTGATCCAGGCGGTGCCGACCGGATTGTTGGGGCCGGGTGGTAGGATTAATTTGTTTTTGATCTGGCGGGCCTCTTCGGATTCTGGAAACACCTCGGGGTCGAAGGTATAGTTTGGGTTCGGTGCGATGGCGGTCACATGCAACTCGCCGTCCGGCCGCTTCTCCACGCGCGCCGCAATACTGCAGGGAAAATGCGCGAGCAAATTCGTGCTGGCGTCAAACACCTGCAATCTTTTCTCGCCGAGCCGGATGATGGCGAATGCGGCTTTGGCCGGCGGCGGATATTCCACTGCGGGGATTTGTAATTCTGTGCCGACGGCGACATTGGTCCAGTTCACGTTTGGATTAAGCCGGCGGGTCAGGTTCGGTGAGGCATGACTTTTTTCAGCGACGAGCTCGAGGATGGTTTCGTAGTCGAGCGCGGTCTGTTGTGATTTGCCGAGCCAGGTTTTGTTCAAGGGTTGCAAGCGCGCGAGGTCGTTACTCGTGACGGTGTAGGTGATGAGCGGCGCGGAATCCAACGTGAGCGCGGCACGCGTCGGCGCATCCAATTCGCCGGAGCGGGATAATCGAGCCTGGCTCTGAAAAGCCGCCAAGGCGGCGTGGGTTTGCGATCCGTTTACTCCATCAATGGAGCCGGAAGAAATGGCCAGGCGCGTGAGGGCAATCTGCGTTTCCAAGGTGTCACGCGGTGGGCGCGGAAAACTGACCGGCGCGGATGTCGCCGCTGATGTTGGCGCGGGCGCGACAGTGCGCACATTGGTGGTGGCCGGAGTTGGATGAGTTTGTTTTGTTGGGGGTGCAGCAATCTTAACGATGGCGTTGGATTGCGATGGAGCAGGGGAAGGTTGCAGCGCAATGATCGGAGACGGGCGTTTGATTAGTGCAGGCTTCTGCCGGTTATCGGAAGTCCACCAAACCCAGCCGCCGATTCCGAGGATGAGGAACGCAAGCCACCAGAGAAATTTTCCGCCCCGCCCTCGACGCGAGGCAGGCAGACGGTAATGGGTTCGGCGCGGCACGGTGGAATTTAGCCCAAGAACCGGCGGGAGTGCCAGTCCAAGCTCTGCCGTTCGTAATTTTCATCTCTTATTCGCTGCCGATCGGAGGAGGAGGGATTCAGATTGAGACCATGATTAAGAACATCGTCGCGCGCCCCGGTAATTCCTTGGGGGCACGATGAGGCACGCACTGGGTTGAGGAAAAAATGGCATCAGCTAAAGTGTAATCACAATTACGGTTGGTTTGAAGGTTGATCTTGGTGAGTTCAGTTGGGCAGTGCGAGGCGGGGCCGGCGGGCTACTTGGGGTTGTCACGCCGCCCCGCCAGCCCAAATCAAATCCAGTAGCGAGGTGCGAGGCAGTTAGAACGGTTGACACCGGCCAGGGCGAATTATTTGCCAGCTTTTTCCAGTGCTTCAATCACCATTCCTGGCGTGGGCGTTTCGGGTAGGACGATGGCCGGCAGCTTGGGGTCGCGCGGAAAAACCAAGACCAGCGGTACCCCGGCGCGTTCGTAGCGATTTAACTCGTCAGAAATTTCCGGCGGGGTAAGCGAATGATCCGCGAGCAGCGCGACGGCGCCGACTTCTTTTGCCTTAGCGCGAACCGACTCGGATTGCAAAACCGGTTTCACGACGGCGTTGCAGGTCGGACACCAGTTCGCAGTAAAATCCACCAGCACCGGATGACCGCTGGCGCGGGCCTTGGCGACGGCCTCATTGCTCCACGGTTCCCAATCGTAACCTTTCGGCACCGTGGCGATGAATTTGCGCGTGGCCGTGCCCGCCTTCACGGGTTCGCGCCACCGAAGTTGTCCTTCGAGGACGAGAAAGTATCCCGCGCCCAAAATGATCAGGGCAGCCACCGGGCCGCGAACGCTCGAACTGAATCCAAACACCCAGGCCGCCAAGGCCACAAATACCAGGAAAACAGCCAGCCACATGGTTCGCCCGCCGTAAAAGGGTTCCGCCAGACTGAGCAACCATACGGCGGTGAGCAGCATTGGGAACCCCATGCCGACCTTGAATCGTTCCATCCACACGCCCGGCTTGGGCAAAAACTTGAGCCACGCCGGTTGCCAGCTCAAGAGGACGTACGGCGTTGCCAGCCCGGCGCCGATGGTCAGGAAAATTGCCACGACGATGGGCGCGGGTTGGGCGAAGGCAAAGCCTAGTGACGCGCCGAGAAACGGCGCGGTGCAAGGTGTGGCCAACACGGTTGCCAACACGCCGTTGAAAAATGCGCCGCTGGCGCCGCCGCGTGCTGCGGCTTCACCGGCAACACTCATGGCCCGTCCGCCGAGCACCACCTCAAACACGCCAAATAAATTGAGCGCGATGAGGGTGACCAGCACGGTGAGACTGACGATGAAGTAGGGATTGCTGAATTGAATTCCCCAACCAGCGCGATGTCCCGCCGCCTTGATCCCGATGACGAGCGCGGCGAGTACGAGAAACGAAACAAGGACGCCCGCCGCGTAGAGCAAGCCGAGCTTGCGCACATGACGGGGCGATGCCTTTGCTTGGTTGACGAAGCCGAGAATTTTCAGCGCGATCACTGGCAACACGCAGGGCATGATGTTGAGAATCAGTCCGCCGATGAAGGCGTAGAGCAGCATTTGCCAGAGCGACCTCGTACCCGGCGTCTCGGACGCAGCTTGCAGTGAAGCTGCGGAATTGGTTTTGCCGCCCAGGCTGCCGGCAATCGGTAGCGTTGCGGTAAAGCTTTGCCGCTCTCCGCCCGACTTTTGAATCAACACGCCGGAAATCACCGTCGGCCAATCCCCTTCAAGTTTCTTCACCACTTTGCGGAGACGCACCTTGTCCGCGCTGTCGGAAACAAGCGCAGTCGTGGATTGAACTTCAAAGGCATCGTACGCGTCGGGGAAAAAATCCGGCTCGCTGACGGGGGTGGTCGTTGACCATTCGAGAATCAGCGGGCGCGAATCACCTGTCGCCGGTTTTTCCCACTCGCCATGGAGGGAAAAATCGTTCGCGGATTTCGGTAGTTTGCCGCGCGCCGTCTCCAGCAATCCCGCTTCCGCAGATGCTTTCGTATCGGCGGCAATTTGCAGCGGGGCGCTGAAGCTGGCATTTCCCGGTACGCAAAGTTTTTCACATTCGAGCCAGGAAACCTTGGCTTTGATTTCCAGCGGGCCCGGTTTTAAGTCCGCGGCGAGCGTGAGCGGCACGAGGAGTATGACTGCATCGTGGAAGATGTAGGTGGTCAGTTCTTCGAGAGTCAGCTTTTCGGGAACGGGCCATTGGATTTCGCCGGCGGTGATCCCGGGCGGAAGTTGCCATTCGATTTTGGTCGGCCCGCCGGAGTCGCCGGGATTTTTCCAGTACGTGTGCCAGCCGGGGTCCATTTGCAGTCGCACACCCGCCAACACGGTGTCGCCGGGTTTGGCGGCCACGGCGGATAAAAGCAGCGAGGCGCGGGTATGCGCCGCCTGGGTGCTCGGGGTGAACGCGCCGACCAACGCGGCGAGGAAGAGGAAGAGTGTTCGTTGCACAAAGGTATAGATACGAAAGGGCGGGAAGTGTTTGAAGATATTTCGGTGGCAGCGGCAAAGGTGTCGCCGGGCGCGGAGTTGCTCACACCCGCTGGTCAACAGAATGTGCAGAAGATAAATTTGCACGGCGCAGGCGGATTGAGTCTGCTATGGGCGAATGATTGATTCCGTTTCAGAAAGTGCCGGGGCGGCGCCAGATTTGAAGAAAGCGCGGCGGCGCAAAGTTACCACGCAGGATGCGGGGCGGGCAGACCGTTTACCACCGCACGCGCTGGAAGCGGAGCAGGGCGTGTTGGGCTGCGTGCTGCTTTCGCCGAACGATTGTCTTGGGCTGTGCATTGAGAAGCTCAAGAGCGGGCCGGAGGTTTTTTACGACTTACGGCACCAGACGATTTACACCGCCCTCGTCGAGATGTACGACCAGCGCGAGGCGATTGACATCATCACGCTTCAGCAACGGCTCAAGGACAAGCAACTGCTGGATCCCATTGGTGGCATTCCGTACTTGAACGCGCTGCAGGACGCCGTGCCGTCGGCCGCGAACCTGAGTTACTACATCGAGATCGTGCTGGAGAAATCGCTGTTGCGAAGAATGATCCACACCTGCACCGACGTCGTGGGGCGCGTGTATGATTACGACGGGGAAGTGGATGCGCTGCTGGATGAAGTGGAGCGTGACATTTTGCGCATGAGCGAATCGCGGGCGGAGGGCGGCATGGAATCGGTGAAATCGCTCGTCCACAAAGCGATTGGGACGGTCGAAAATTATTTCAACCGTCAAGGCGTGCTGGGCGGGTTGGCTACGGGCTTTGCGGATCTCGATCGCATGACGGACGGCTTGCACGGCGGCGAGATGATCGTCATCGCCGCCCGGCCTTCCATGGGGAAAACCTCGCTCGCGATGAACGTGGCCGAACATGTGGTGTTGCACAGCAAGCTGCCGGTGGGCGTGTTCAGTCTGGAAATGACCGCCGAGTCGCTCGTGTTGCGCATGTTGTGCTGTAATGCGCGGGTAAACCTGCGCAACATCCGGGAAGGGTTCATGACCGAGTCGGATTTTCCAAAACTCACGAGTGCGGCGGGCAAAATGTCAAGCGCGCCGCTGTTCATTGACGATACGCCCGGGCTTTCCATTTTACAGTTGCGCGCCCGGGCCCGGCGGATGTGGCAGCAGCATGGGGTGAAGCTTTTCATTATTGACTACCTGCAACTCCTCAACTCTACTGCGCGCCGCGCCCAAGAGAATCGGCAGCAAGAAATTGCGGACATTTCCAGTGGCATCAAGGCCCTGGCCAAAGAACTGAAAGTGCCGGTGATCGTGTTGAGCCAGTTGAACCGGGAACTGGAGAAAGACAAGAGCCGCAAGCCGCGGTTGTCCGACTTGCGCGAGTCCGGCTCCATTGAGCAGGATGCCGATGTGGTGGCGTTGTTGTACAAGCCCTCAAGCGGGGATGACGACGACGGGGCGGTGGCGGAAGATGCGGACGGCGTGCCGGTGAACCTCTTGATCGCCAAACAACGCAACGGCCCGACCGGGGATGTGCAATTGACCTTTTTGAAACCCTACACGCGCTTTGAGAGTGCAGCCAAAGTCAGTGACGACGACATGCCGGGGCAGTAACGCATCATGAAGGCGCTGCTCCGGTTCAGCGCCCTGTGCGCGTGGCTTGCCTGCCTGCCGCTGGTCTGGGGGCAGTTGGGGGACGTCAAGATTGCCCGCATCGAAATCAAACACATCGGCCCTTCCACCGTCAGCGATGAATTAATCCGCGGTAATCTGCGCTCGAAGGTGGGTGAACCTTACCGGCCCATCACGGTGGATGACGACGTTCGCAATCTCTACACCAAGGGGTTGTTCGACGACATTCGCGTCACCAGTAAGCTGGAGACGGAGGGTTTGGTCCTTACTTTCGTGGTGCAGGACAATCCCCGTTTGACGGAAGTCAAATTCCAAGGGAACGACGAAATCAGCAACTCGAAAATCAAGGCCAAGATCACTTCCAAAGTGGGCGAGCCATTAGACCGCCGGAAGGTTTTTACCGACAAGCAAGCCATCCTGGAGTTGTATCAGAAAAAAGGTTATCCGCGCACCACGGTGGAAGACAAGGTGACGGTGGATGAGGCGAATGGTCGCGGCACCGTGGTGTTCGTCATCAAGGAAAGTCCCAAGATCAAGATTGAGCGCGTCGAGTTCGTGGGGGCGGCGGCGTTCACGCAAGATCAACTACGGAAGCAGATGAAGGGCACGACGCGCTACGGAATGTTTTCCTGGATTTTGCCCGGTGGCTATTTCGTGGAGGATAAGTTTGAAGAGGACAAGGAGCGGTTGGCCGAATTCTATCGGGAGCATGGCTACATTGATTTTGAGATCAAGGACGTGCAACTGGAAAATCCCACGCCAGATCGGATGATCGTTCGCCTGGCCATTTACGAAGGGCGATCTTACAAAGTTGGCCAGATCACCTTCGAAGGCACCACAATGTTCCCGACCAATGTCGTGAGTACCAATTTCCTTTCGGGAAAGATGCCCAAAGAGGGGACTGCGCGCGCGACGTGGCTGCAGAGCGCGACGGTGGGGCGCAGTTTCAAGATGAAGCAGGGAGATGTTTTCACGATGTCCGGCCAAGGCAAAGATACCGAAGCGGTCCAGAATTTCTATGAGTCCAAAGGCCACATTGATGTGGTGCGGGGCTCGGCCAATCTCCAGGTCGCGCGCATTCCGAACACCGAGTCGGGGACTATTGATCTTCGTTACAAGGTGGATGAAGGCCAGAAGTCATACATTGAAAGGATCGAGATTCGTGGCAACACCAAGACCAAGGACAAGGTCATCCGGCGCGAACTTTCCGTGGCCCCGGGCGAAGTCTTTGATATGGCCCGGATCAAGACCAGTAAACGCCGTCTGGAGGGAACGGATTTTTTCGAGCCCGGTGGAGTGGAAACGCGGCCCGAACCCACGGACGTGCCGAATCGCAAGAATCTGCTGGTGGGTGTGCGGGAAAAAAACACCGGCAACATCAGTTTCGGCGCGGGCTTTAGTTCGGTGGACTCCATCGTCGGCTTTGCCGAATGGACGCAGGGTAATTTCGATTTGTTCCATCCGCCCACTTTCACCGGTGGCGGACAGAAACTTCGCCTGCGCGTTGCGATTGGCACGCAGCGGCAGGACTATGTGCTCGCGTTTACGGAACCATGGTTTCTCAATCGCAAACTCGCGTTCAACACCGACCTATATTATCGCGATGCGGCCTACGTCAGTCCGGATAATGTTTATACCGAATCGCGCGCGGGCATCCGATTGGGTCTGACCCGGGCCCTCGGCAGCGATTTTTTGATCGGCAGCATCGGCTACCGGATCGAAAACATCGGCATCAAGCTATCGCCGGGCGTGCATAACAATGAAGTGGTGAATATTAAGGATCCGGACACCGGAATAGATGTTCCCACGCTGATCTGGGCTAATGCGCCGCAAGCCATCCTCACCGAAAGTGGTTATACGCCGCAGGCGACGCTTTCGACCTCGCTGGCTTACGACACGCGCAACAACACACGGCTGCCCGACCACGGGCAGCGAAGTGAGGTGATCGCCGAGATGGCTTCCACCTATCTCGGGGGTCAGATTGATTTCTACAAGATTGAATTGCAGTCCGCGTGGTATTTCCCGGGTTTCGCCAAAGGCCATGTCATCGAGGCGGTCGGGCGGATGGGGGTGGCGAACGGGATGAACGGGGATACGGTGCCGTTCTACGACCGCTTTTATCTGGGCGGACTCTACTCGTTGCGCGGCTTTCGGTATCGGACCGTCAGCCCGCGGGAAGCAAACCCCAACCCCAATGTTCCACCGTCTGCCGCCTACGCCGGCTACTTCAGCGAACCGGTCGGCGGCGACTCTTTTTGGTTTGGGTCCATCGAATACAGCCTGCCGATCATTGACAAGGAGGGCAGTGGGGGCGTGCGATTTGCCGTGTTCTATGACGTTGGGAGCGTGGGCGTGAACGCCTACGATTTCAATGTGAGCGGGTACAGCTCCGACTGGGGTATTGGCCTGCGCCTCAACCTCCCGATCGGCCCGCTTCGGCTCGACTACGCTTTCCCGATCACCTACGACTCTCAATTCAACGACGGGAAAGGCCAGTTCCAATTTGGCGTCGGCTGGTCGCGGCCGTTCTGAACATGAACCTTCGAGACAACAATTTTTACTCCCATCGCCCGCGCCGCAGGTTCTGGTTCATCGTGGTCGTGGCGCTCGCACTGGTTGCCATAATCACGCCGACTTGGGCCGATGAACCCACCAGCGTTTCGCCGCCGTTGCTTTCTGCGCTGGGCCAATTGCCCCTCCGATTTGAAGTGGGTGAAAGTGAAGCCGGCGCGCGGGACCGGTTCATTGCGCGCGGCCCGGCGTATTACCTGACGATCACGCCGACCGAGACGCTCGTCTCGGTTTGCAAATCCAGCCTCCCCGCGAATGGATCGCCCGGGCCAGTTTTACCCGGCGCGCTCCCGGCCTCCGTGAGTTATCGCAGTTTCGGGTTGGAATTCGTGGGGGCGGACGCTTCGGCCCGCATCGCCGGTGAACAGGAGCTGCCCGGCAGTGTGAATTATTTTCTCGGCAATGACCCAGCTCGCTGGCGGACGGGTGTGCCGACGTTCGCGCGCGTGCGGGTGACGGACCTTTATCCGGGCATCAGTCTGATTCACTACGGTAACCAACAACGTCTGGAGTACGATTTTGTGGTCGGTCCAGGCGTGGACCCGTCCGTGATTACCCTTCGGTTCCAAGGAGCGGACAAGGTGACGCTCGACGAGCAAGGTGATTTGACTTTGAGCTTGGGAGCGGATGCGATTCGACAGCCCAAGCCGGTGATCTACCAGCAGGTCCAAGGGATCCGAAAACAAATCGCGGGCGGCTATTTAATGGCGGACCCGGAAACCGTGAAGTTTGAAATCGGGCCGTACGATCACCGCCTGCCCTTGGTGATTGATCCGGTGTTGAGCTATTCGACGTATTTCGGTGGCAGTGGACTGGATGCCGGCTGGAGCGTGGCGGTGGATACGAACGGTTTCGTCTATGTGGCGGGTGAAAGCATGGGCGGACTCCCGACCACGGTCGGGACGTTGACTAATCGTTACAGTGGGGCGCGTTCCCACGGCGACGCTTTCGTCGCTAAATTCAACAACGATGCCTCCCAAGTAATTTACCTGGCCTACATTGGCGGCGCGTTGGATGATGTCGGCTTGTCGCTGGCGGTGGACAATGGCGGCAATGCTTACATCACGGGCTACACCGACTCGACCGATTTCCCCCGCAAGTCCGCCATTTTCAACGCCATTGGCGGCGTCCCTTATCCCGTCGTGGGCCTTTACCCGCTGGATGGGTTTGTCACCAAACTCGGGCCGCTGGGTACGAATTTAATTTATTCAACTTACCTGGGGGGCGGTTGGGTGGACGTAGGCCTCGGGATCGCGGTTGACCCGGCCGGCTTTGCCTATGTGACGGGCTACACCGAATCCACCAATTTTCCCACGGCAAACGCCAGCGGCGGGTTCAATAATTATGGCGGCAACCGCGATGCCTTCGTGACCAAATTTGATCCCGCCGGTACCAGCCTCGTTTATTCAATTTATCTGGGCGGCTCAAATGTTGACGCGGGCAATGCCATCGCGGCGGACGCGGCAGGCTGGGCGTATGTTACCGGGTACACCACTTCCGGGAATTTTCCCACGACCACCAACGCGGCGCAACCGTGGCTGGCCGGCAAAGAAGATGCCTTCGTGACCATTGTGGGCGGCAACGGCACCAATCTGGTTTCCTCCAGTTATTTGGGGGGCGCGGATAGGAATATCGGTTATGGCCTTGCGCTGGACGCCGCATCCAACATTTATGTGACGGGTTTAACCAAGGAAGACCCCGGCTTTCCGGCTTCTCCGGGCGGGCTGAATCCCGGCGGTGTTTTTCAGAGCGGCAATGCGGGCGCGGATTGGAACGCCTCAAGCACTGGGATGCAAAGTGTCGTCGTTTCGGCGCTGGCGGTGGACCCGAGTGATCCCAACCGAATCTATGCGGGTACTGCCCGTGGCGTGGCGCGGAGCACTGATGCGGGCGCCACTTGGAGCACCGATATCGCGGCTCTCCCCACCAGCGCCGGCCTGGCCCCGGCCATTGCCGTGGGCTCGGTGCTGGCCCTAGCCATTGATCCGGTCGGGCCAACGAACGTTTATGCGGGCACCGCGCAGGGCTTGTTCAAAAGCTTCGATGCGGGTAAACACTGGTTCCTGAGCAGTCTCGGGTTTGATATTGTCACCACGCGGACGATTGCCATTGATCCCCTAACTCCAACAATTATTTACGCCGGAACTGACTTGGGGGTTTACAAGAGTACCAATGGAGCGGCTACTTGGAGTTCGGCCAACACCAGTCTGGGCAGCGCTTTTGTACGCGCCTTGGCCGTGGATCCAGCGACACCGACCACTGTCTATGCCGCTACGGCAGGCGGGGTTTATCGCACGACCACCAGTGGGGCATTTTGGTTCGGATTCAACTTTGGTCTCACGAACACTTTAACCCTCGCCCTCGCCATTGATCCGGTCACCCCGGCGACGGTTTACGTCGGCACGGAGGGCGGGGTTTTTAAAAGTGTCAACGCTGGTACGAACTGGAGCGCCATCAACCTCGGTCTGACCATCACGAACCGCGCCCCGCGTGTTTTTGCGCTGGGGCTTGATCCGCTCAATCCGACCACGGTTTACGCTGGTACGACCAACGGTTTGTTCAAGAGCACGGATGGGGGCGGCAGTTGGAATCCCCTTACCAATGGTTTGACCTCGTTGCCAATCACGGCCGTGCAAGTTAATCCCCAAACCCCAAGTACGCTCTATGCCGGCGCGAGTGGCTCAAGTGTCTTTGGAAATGAAGACGTCTTCGTGACCAAACTAGGGACTAACGGATATTCCGCCATCTTGGGCGGTTCCTTGGATGATGAAGGCCGGAAGGTGGCCGTGGATGCCGCTGGGCGGGCCCACCTGATCGGCACGACCGCCTCCAAGGATTTTCCCACCCGGAATGCTTTTGGCTTCCTGAGCGCCAGCAACGCCGGCCTCGATGATGTATTTGTGTCGGAACTCAGCAGTGACGGCCAGACCCTCATCAATTCGGCATATTTGGGCGGTTCGGCGGGAGATTCGGGCTACGGCATTGCGGTGGATGCCGCCGGGGATGTTTACGTCGTAGGCCAGACGGCCTCGGCTGATTTTCCAACCCGGGCGGCGCTTCAAGGCACGTACGCCGGTTCCCGCGATGCGTTTCTTGCCAAGATCAGCAGCACCAACGTCCAGCTCATACTCGACATCCGCCCGGTGAGCAACGCGGTGCAACTCTCGTGGACGGTCCTGGCGTCGGAGTTCAAGCTCCAATCCAATACGAACTTGGTGGGCACGAACGGTTGGGCCACCGTGCCGGGCACGCCGTTGCGGACCAATGCCATCCTCACGGTTTCGCTTCCCGCTACCAATGCCACCCAGTTTTTTCGGCTATCCAGTCCGTAAACCCCTCGGGAAGATGAACACTTTTGCGACCGGGCTTGTCTCAGCCCGATAATGTTTAACCCGGCGCCGCAAAAATGGTATTGGCGGCGGTCGGAAAATCTGGTTGGCTATCCTTATGAAGAATTCGTGGAAAAAATTGATTTTAACCTTCTCACTGCTCGTTGCGCTGGCTGGCGTGGCGTCGGCCCAGACGCGCATCGCCTCCGTGGATTTGAGCAAGGTTTTTACCGACTATTGGAAAACCAAGCAGGCCACCCTGGCCTTGGAGGAGCGCAAAGCCGATTTGATCAAAGAATTGGAAAGCCTGAACGAAGATAAAAAGAAACTCCTCGAGCAATACCAAAGACTTAATGCCGAGGCCAATGACCAGGCTGTCTCTCCCGAGGAACGGGAGAAGCGCAAGAAGGCCACGGAGGCAAAACTCCGGGAACTCAAGGATAGTGATGAAAGCATCAAGCAGTTTACGGCCCGGTCGGACACGGATCTCAAAAGCCAGTTCCAGCGGATGCGCAACAACGTGCTGGGCGAGATCAAGGAAACCGTCAATGCCAAGGCCAAGGCCGGCGGCTACAGCTTGGTGCTGGACTCAGCCGCCGAAACCATCAACGGCACCCGCGTCTTCCTTTATTCGAATGGTGAAAATGATTTAACCACCGTGGTCTTGGAACAACTCAATGCCGCCGCGCCGGCGGAGATCCTGAAACCAGCGGCCAAACCAGCGGCCAATCCCGAGCAGAAATAGGCGGCCCCGGTCCTCGATCAGGGGGACTGGTTAACCGGCGCCGCCAGCGCTCATTTCGCAATGAGCATCCCAGCGTGCCCACGGGATGTGGCAGCAGTCTCGAGTTCAAAGTCCCGGTTTGAAGAAATCCAACACCAGCCTGGTTTTGGTCTGACCAGTCGGCTGGCCCAGTCCGGCCACCCTCGCGGCTTCAAAGAATTGCCCGGCCAGGAACTTTGCGTATGCTTCAGTTTCCGCTTTGGCTTTGGCAGATACCTCGAGCAAATCCAAAGTCCGGCCATTCCGCTCCAGATGCCAGCGCTCGACCGTTACCGGTTTCGGAAAACCCTTGAGCCGGATCTGGCCTTCCCAGACCTCCGCCTGGGTCGGGCCGTAGCAATTCAAATTCTCCCAATAAAAATTCTTCAGCCGGGCGCTCACCAAGCCGCGTTGCTGGTCATTGAACAGAGCCGCCACCGGTGTCCGGCCCGCGGCCACCCGCTGCAATAGACCCTCGGGCAACGGCTCGTGGTCAACTGAACGTGAGTGGACCGGTTCCTGGTCGTTCGTCCAGTCGTCCTCGGGTTTGAGGCTCGTCTCGGAATCGCTCAATTCCGCCGCGTTGTTGGCCGTCCGAAGCTTGGCGATGGTATCCACCGGGCCACCCGCAGGCTGCCTCGCCCGCAGAATCAAATCGTGTGCTGCCAGGTCGCCGTCCGGGGTATCGAAAAAGAACACCTCAAACTTTGTGGCGGATCTTTGCGCCAGCTTCAGCGATGCCGTTGCCCAAACTACTTTGTCGGCGGGCACCAGCAGTTTGATTTCAATCTTGGAAACCGGGCGACCGACATCTCGGTGCGCCCGTGGCTCGCGGCAGCTGCAAAGCAACGAAGCCCCGATCAAGGCCAGTGCGACCGGAGAAAACCGACTATGAGTGGGAAAAATTCTTTTGACCGGAGTCATGCGTCTTTGAACTCGCTCGTGCTTTGGAGGGAAACAGGAATCCGAATCTTTGTCCAGCGGTGGCTTTCGTCCAGGTTCATGCTCGAAGGGTATGACAATCGGTAGCAGCCCTGAATCGAATTAAACCGGACCCTTGGTTCGGGACAATTCCGCGATTGTCTCGCACTGTTAATCCACCTATTTTGCGGGGCGCCGCGTTCAATGCCGGAAATATCATACCCAGACTTAAAGTCATTCCCTTGTTGCCAGGCGTCAAGATCAGCGTTCCAATGCAATCGAACTCATGAGTCAATTCCTTCCCATAATTTACCTGGCCCGGCACGGCGAGACGGCGTGGAATCTTTCCGGCCAGCACACGGGGCTGACCGACTTGCCGTTGACGGAGCGCGGCGAGGGCAACGCCCGTTCGCTCGGCGGGAGATTGAGCGGACTGACATTTGCCAAAGTTTTCACCAGCCCGTTGCAACGCGCCACCCGCACTTGCGAACTTGCGGGCTTCGGCGGCCCGGCGGAGGTGGATCGCGATTTAGTCGAATGGAACTATGGCCAATACGAAGGCCGTACCAGCGCCGACATCCACAACGAACGGCCGGACTGGCAACTATTCCGCGATGGTGTCCCCGGTGGGGAAACGCCCGCGCAAATCGGCGCGCGCGCGGACGGGGTCGTAGATCGGGTGCGGGCGATCCACGGCAATGTGCTGCTCTTTTCGAGTGGACATTTTCTGCGGGTTTTCACGGCGCGTTGGCTCGGGCTGGCGCCAGCGGCGGGGAAATTTTTCCTGTTGAGTACTGCGAGCTTGAGTGTGCTGAGCTATGAACACACTCTTTCGCAACCGGTGATCCGGTTGTGGAATGACACGCGCCCGGGGGATACCGATAGCGAAACCAAGAAAGATTTACCATGAAAGTGCTGGCGATTGATGTTGGCGGAACCCATGTAAAAATTCTCGCAACCGGACAAAATGAACCCCGCGAATTTGCGTCTGGGCCAACGCTCACCCCGCGCAAGATGGTGGCC
>JANYBF010000453.1 GCA_025360895.1 Verrucomicrobiota bacterium | reverse complement strand
CGGAGCGTACCCGGTGTTGAAACTCAAAGTCGGGGTGCCGGACGAGAAGGCAATCCTTGCCGCGCTCCGTGAAGTCGCCCCCACCACACCCATCCGCGTGGATGCCAACGAAGGCTGGCGAACCAAGGAAGAAGCCCTGGCCAGCATCGAGTGGCTTGCCCAAGACGGCCACATCCAGTTCATCGAACAGCCAATGCCACAGACCACCAGCCCGCGTGATCTAATCTGGCTCAAGGAGCGCTCCCCGCTACCGTTGTTGGCCGACGAATCCTATCACTCGGCGCGGGACACCGCGCATTGCGCCGAATGTTTTCATGGTGTGAACGTAAAGTTAGTTAAGACCGGGGGCGTGAGCGCCGGTTACGAAGCGTTGAAAGCCGCGCGCGCTGTTGGCCTGAAGACGATGATCGGTTGCATGATCGAGACCAGTGTTCTCATCACCGCCGCCGCGCATCTGGCCGAGCTGTGCGATTTTCTCGACGTGGACGGAAATCTTCTGACGACCAATGATCCTTACGTTGGCGTCACCGCCACAAATGGAATGCTCTCCTTCCAGTCGGCTCAAGAAAGGGCGGGCTTGCAAGTTAATCGCGTCGCGCCACCGACCACCGCGTGACCGGCTACGCTCAAATGCGCCGGGTTTGCTCGAGGATTTGCTCCAGCAGATTGATGTAACCGGTAAAAGCTTTTTTGCCCGCCACCGTCAACGAACAGGTCGTAAGCGAGCGGTTGTTTTCGATGGACTTGCTGGTGGCAACGTAGCCAGCCCCCTGCAACGTGCGCATGTGCGAGACGAGATTCCCATCCGTCATGGCCAAGGTGTCGCGCAACTCGGTGAACGAAAGCTCGGGCGTGGCCGCGAGCATGGACATGATCGCCAGCCGCCCCTTCTCATGAATGACCCGGTCGAGCTGAAGAAAGGGTTCGGGATTCACACCGCTTTCTTTCGCTCCTCGGTGAAGTAGAGGTGAACGCCGTAGGCCAGATGCAGCCCGCCGAAGGTCGCGCCCATTGCGATATGGCCGCCTTCCGGCTCAAGCCCAAAAAAATAAAAGTCCGGACCGAAGCTTAGTAGCAATATGCCACTGCCGGCAGCGATAAAGAGCCAGCCAAGCCATTTGATGCCGCGCGGCATAAAGAACCCGGCGGCGTGCAGCGCACAACCATAAAGCGCCATCCAGATGGGTGGAAGCAGGTACGGGGCTGCGCCATGTCCTCCTGCCGGGCCAAGAAAAAGCAGGGTGACGACCAGACCGAACACCAATGGCGGTGCAATTGCCTCCGCTACACGTCGCGTAGGTGGGGTCCAGAATGGTTCCGCGGCACCAAGTGCCTGCTTGCGGATGAGCAGGAATGCCCCCGCCAGCGCGGCAAAACAGGTTGCGCTCCACAATTCGAGGAACGCCATGTCCGATTTCAGATGCCCGAGCAAACCCACCGCAGTGGCAACACCGCCAAGCCCACCCACCAGCAGCATGACCGGTGCGAGCGCGCGGCGGTAAAGCGCGGAACGCTCCATCAAGGCGCGGATGGTTTGAAGTTGTTCAACCGCCCAATTCGTTTCCATTCGGTGTCTTTGCATGGCAAAGCGCGGGTTGGCAAGCGCAAAGTATCAACTCGCCGGGTCAGTGTTCGCTGATCCCAATCAATAGCGGAACGTCGTTAGGCCCGGGTTGAACACACTTTCTCCTGTTTCGTCGTCGTCCTCATCCTCGACCTTGGGCTGACTTCGACGACGAGGAAGAGGAAGACCTTCCGTTACTAGGTTTTTCAAACCGACTTTCAGGGCTTGATCAAAACCTTCCCAAATACTTCCCGCGCCCGAAGTTTTTCAAAGGCGGCGGGGGTTTGGTCGAGCGGGAAGACGCAATCAATCACGGGTTTGAGCTTTCCGGCGGCCGCCCATTCGAGCGTCGCCCGAAAATCCGCCCGGTTGCGGCCGTAGCTGCCGATGAGCCGTTGCTCCTTCACGAAAATTGGCCAGAGGTTGAGCGCCACCTCGCGGCCCGCGGTAGCGCCACAGGTGACAATGGTTCCGCCGCGCGCCAAACAATCAAAACATTTCGGCAACACGTTGCCACCGACGTGCTCGATGACCAAATCCACACCGCGCTTGTTGGTCAGCTTGCGGACCTCAGCGGGCCAACTCGTCTGAGTCGAGTCCACCACGAATTCGGCACCAAGTTTCTTCGCGAGCGTGCGCTTCGCCTCGGTCGAGCCAGTGCTGATAACGTGCGCGCCCAATTGCTTGGCAATCTGAATCGCGGCCGAGCCAACGCCGCTCGCGCCGCCGATGGCCAGCACCCAGTCACCGGCGCGGACCTGTGTGCGGTTCGTGAGCATGTGCATGGCGGTACTGCCCGCAAGGGTGAGCGCCGCCGAGGCTGCAAAATCAACCCCGAGAGGCAGGCGCACGAGCACACGGGCGGGCACAACAACTTTTTCGGCAAACCCACCGTCGCGCCCAATCCCGAGCAATTCGCCCCGCAGACAAAGGGAATCGTCACCACGCAGACAAAACTCGCACTCCCCGCAGAACACGTTGGACTGCACCGCAACCGCATCGCCGGGTTTCCACTCACCCGCCGCGTCGCCAGCGGCACTCACGACTCCAGCCACCTCGCTGCCCGGCGTCCGCGGCAGGCAGATTTGAACCGGCAGCCCACCGGCTTCGAGCCACAGATCAAGGTGATTCAACCCACAAGCTTTGACCTCGACCACCACCTCGCCCGACCGGGGTTGCGGCTCGGGCAAATCGTAAAGCCCGAATTTGCCGGGCGTGCCGTGAGCAATGAGTTGAATGGCTTTCATGTTCGAAATTTAGAGCAAGGAACTACGGACATGGAGCCGAATCGGATGCAATGTCATAATTTGGTGGGATGGCGTGCTGCGCCGTTCAGCGCCGCGTCAAAGAGGTACAAGGGATTTAGAAAAGTCCGGCAATTTCATTTGTTTCGCCCGCTCTACGGGCGGGGACATCGCAGCGCGATGTCCCTACCTTGTCAAATCAGGACACTACAGAATCGGACGCCCCACCCTGTTTCGCTTATACCTTTGGAGTCGCGGCCATGGCGCCCATTGCGCGCTCAAGCCGGGCTATGGCCACGGCGTAATCGCGCAACGCCAGCGATTGCGTCGTGCGCGCTTCGGTGAGGGCGGTCTCGGCATTAAGTACGTCGAGTTGCGTGCCGGTACCGGCGTCAGCCCGGGCGTTGGCCAGCCGCAACGATTCTTCAGCCTGCTCGTGCACCTTCTTTTGCGACTCCAGCACTTCGCGCGCTTCGATGAAATCCGAGTAGGCCGTGCGCACTTCGAGTTCGATGCGGCGGGAGGTGTCGGCCAGTTCGGTCTGGGACTTTTGATGAACCGCTTTGGCTTCCACAACTTTACCGCGCGTCAACAGGCCGTCAAATATATCCCAACTCAATTGGGCCCCCGCCAGCCAGCCATGCCGTTCCGTGGACAGATCCGAACTGAAAGACGAACTGCGATCACCGTAGCCGCCGAAGATCTGCACGCTGGGTTTGTACCCGGCACTGGCGTTTACAATCCCCTCGGCCTTCAACGCTTCGGTTTTGCGCAACACGCCCAGCTCGGGGCGCTTTTCCAACGCCTGACCGATGGCGGCGGCGAGATCGATTTGATAGGGCGCGGCGTCGAGTTTGTCGGTCAACTGGACGGGCACATCCTCCCCGACCGAGCGCGGGAGATTGTACCCAAGCAGGTTTACGAGATTATTCTTGGCCACGCGTTCGGCGTTGCGGGCGCGAATCAATTGCGGGCGCGCATTGGCCACGGCCACTTCCGCGCGCAGCACATTGAACCGCGGCACCGTGCCGGCATCAAAACGGCGCTTTTGATCGTCGAGTTCGCGCTGGAGCAAATTGACCGACGCTTCGCGCACGACAATCTGTTGCGCCGCCAGCAGGACATCATAGTAATTGGTGCGCACGCCCAGCAAGGTATCCGCCACCACGGCCTGATACTGGAGCAACGCCTGCTCCTGGGTCAGTTTCGCCGAACGCAGCGCGGAATTGATGCGCCCGCCTTCGTAGATGGATTGCACGAGACGAATCTCGGTCGTCCAGTTTTTATCCGTGCCGAACGCGAAAGTGCTGCCCGCAGGCGTATCAATGGAGCTGTCTGCGATGGCTTGAAACTGGCCGGCCACCCGGACCTTGGGCAAGGCGATGGCGCGGGTCTGCACCACGATGCCGTACGCCGCCTCGAGATCACTCTTGCCTTTGAGAATCGTGCCGTTTTGTTGCAACGCCAGATCGAGAGCTTCAGCCAGCGAGAGCTGACGCGTGCTCCACTCCCCTGGATTGGAATTGGCGCTCTCGCCCGCTCCGACCGTGAAGACCACCATCAGCCAAACGATGACGATCAAACTCAGGCGCCGGGCAAAATCAGATCGCGAACCGCAGTTTTCTCTCTTCATAAATATTTTCCGTCATAATTATGCGGGCAAGTCCGCCCGCAACTCAACACTTTGCTGTGACCGACCAGCCGCGCCGGCGATTCGCAAGCAAAAATCTTTCCGTAGCTTTCGGTAACCCATCAAACAATTTGC
>JANYBF010000419.1 GCA_025360895.1 Verrucomicrobiota bacterium | reverse complement strand
CGCGCATGACCGGGCGCACACGCTGCAACAAGATTGTTTTGTTCGACGGCGCGGAACGACATCGCGGTGCGTTGATGGACGTGCGGATCACACGCACCGGTTCCTTCACGCTTTACGGCGATCCGGCGGTGGTTGGCCTTTGACGACTGCGAATCCCCCCAAAACTCATGAGCCAACCGGAATCCACGGCTATTCACCATTGCGCCCCCCAAACCGAACGCACCGGTCGAAGGCGCAGATTTATCCTGGGCGCGTTGCTCGCGGCCGGGTTTGGTGGAAGCCTGATCGACACCCGGGCGGCGCAACCAAACGTCCCGGACGAAGCACCGCCGGATTATCGTTTCAAGGTGGAAGTTCTCGCCCAAGGATTGGCGCAGCCGCTGTTGCTGCAACTGGCCCCGGATGGGTGCATTTTCTTCAACGAACTGGGTGGGAAATTACGAATTTGGAAACCGGGTGGAGCGATGGTCGAGGCCGGGAGTGTGCCGGTGTTTGATCAGCAGGAGAACGGTTTGCTGGGCTTTGCGCTGGACCCGCAATTCGCCCAGAACCATTGGATTTACCTGCTGTATTCACCCACTAATTTTGTGGGTCAGCGATTGAGTCGTTTCCAGATGGACGGCGACCGGCTCGACTTGGCCAGCGAGAAGGAGGTCTTCCGGTTTGACGAACAACGGCGCGAGTGTTGTCACCACGCCGGCTCGGTTCGGTTTGCTCCCGACGGCTGTCTTTTGATCAGCACGGGCGACAATACCAATCCGTTCGGTGATTCCGAAAGTTACGGTCCGATGGACGAGCGGCCGAACATGGAGCCGTGGGACGCACAACGAAGCGCCGGTAACACCGCGTCCAAAAGCGGCAAGATTTTGCGAATCCGCCTCACGCCCGACGGTGGTTACACCATTCCTGATGGCAATTTATTTCCAAAGGACGGCTCGGGCGGGTGCCCGGAGATTTATGTGATGGGCTGCCGCAATCCCTGGCGGATGAGTGTGGATGAACGGACCGGCATTGTTTATTGGGGCGAGGTGGGACCGGACGCGAATGGCGACGGTCCGCGAGGGTCGCGCGGCTACGATGAGATCAATCAAGCCCGCCACGCGGGCAATTTCGGCTGGCCGTATTTTGTTGGCAGCAACTTTCCCTACGCAAAATTCGATTATGCCACGAAGAAGGTTGGCCCGATGTTTGATCCGGCGCGCCCCGTCAATAATTCGATCAACAACACGGGCGCAAAAGTATTACCTCCGGCGCAGCCCGCCTTGATCTACTGGCCCTACGGCGACTCCAAGGAGTTTCCCATGCTCGGGAGTGGCGGGCGCACGGCCTGTGCCGGGCCGGTGTTTCATTTCAAACCTGAATTTGAGAAGACCAGCGGCTTTCCCCAACATTTCAATAACTGGCTGCTCTTCTGGGATTGGCAAAGGCCATTTATGAAATGGGCCCGCCTCGACACTGACGCGCGACTGTTGGGCATTGAAGCCTTCACCGGGGCGGTGGCTTTCAGCAATACCAGGCAACAAATAGATGAAATGGAAAAGGCCGGGGCGTTTGTGATCCGCCGGCCGGTGGATGCGCAGTTTGGCCGGGACGGTTGTCTCTACCTGCTGGATTATGGTGAAACCTGGGGGCCGAATCCGGATTCAAAACTGATCAAGATTTCGTATCAGTGGGGCAATCTCGCACCGATTGCCAAGGCTTCCGCCAGTCCCGCCGCGGGTCGGGAACCGTTGACGATTGCACTTTCCAGCTCGGGATCGAAAGACATCGAAGGCGATCCACTGCGCTTTGAATGGCAACTGTTTCAAGGCACTGGCACATCGTCGAGCAATGCCAGCCAAGTTGCGACGGGAAAATTGCTTTCCACGGAACCGAATCCGAGCGTGACTTTGGATCAACCCGGGAATTACGTCGTTCAACTCACCGTGAGTGACGACAAAGGGGCGAGTTCGAAAATCAGTCTGCCGATTATCGTCGGCAACACGCCGCCGCAAGTCCGGTTTGAATCGCCGCAGGAAGGCGACTTCTTCACGCCCGGAAAGCCGATTTCCTACAAGGTGCGGGTCGTGGATACCGAAGACGGCGACTCCGCGCAATATGAAGAGTTGATGGACGCGCGGAATTTCGTCAGCGCCCGGTGGAGCCGTGGTGACGGCAAGGAGGAAGTCAGTCATCCCGGTCTGGCGATGATGAAACAGAGTGATTGTTTCAACTGTCACGCCATCGAGACCAAAATCGTCGGGCCGGCCTATTTGGATGTAGCGAACAAGTATCGCGGACAATCGGGTGCCCTTGAGGCGAGCATCCAACGTGTGATCAAGGGCAGCAGCGGGGTTTGGGGTACCTCGCCCATGTTGCCACATGAATCGTTTACCGGGGACCAGGTCCATCTCATGGTGCAGTGGATCTTCGATCTTAAGTCGGGCCAGACCGGCGCCGGTCTCGTGCGGGGTCTGATGGGATCGGTCGTCGCTCCCACCAATGATGCGATCCGCGAGGTGGTCCTCGAAGCCAGTTATACGGATGCCGGCCACGCTCCGGCCAGCCCGTTGGTCGGCAGCGGTCAGGTGAAACTTCGCCCGCGCCGGTTGGAAGCCGAAAAGGCGGA
>JANYBF010000412.1 GCA_025360895.1 Verrucomicrobiota bacterium | reverse complement strand
AATGGCGGCGGCGATTTTCAATCCGCGCGCGAAGGCGTCCATGCCGCCGATGTGAGCGTGAAACAAATCCACCGGCTCGAAACTTTCCCGGCGCACTTTCGCATCAAAGTTTACGCCACCAGTGGTCAGGCCGCCGTATTTCAAAATGGCGAGCATCGAGTACGTCGTAAGATAGATACTTGTCGGAAATTGATCCGTGTCCCAGCCGAGCAGTTCGTCACCCGTGTTGGCGTCAATCGAACCGAGCGCCTTCGCCGCGCCCGCCACTTCGAGTTCATGTTGCATCGTGTGCCCGGCCAGCGTGGCGTGGTTCGTCTCGATGTTCAGCTTGAAGTGCGGGAGCAAATCGTGTTCGCGCAAAAAGTTCAGGCACGCGGCCGCGTCGGAATCGTATTGATGCTTCGTCGGTTCTTTCGGCTTGGGCTCGATGTAGAACTGGCCTTTGAAACCGATCTGCTGCTTGTAATCCACCGCCATGTGCAAAAGCTTGGCGAGGTGGGCCAACTCCCGCTTCATGTCCGTGTTCAACAGCGTCATGTAGCCCTCGCGGCCGCCCCAAAAGGTGTAGCCCGCGCCGCCGAGATCATGTGTGACCTCGATGGCCTTTTTGATCTGCGCCGCAGCAAACGCGAACGCGTCCGCATTGCAGCTCGTGCCGGCGCCGTGCATGAAACGCGGATTGGAAAATAAGTTAGCTGTGCCCCAGAGCAGTTTGATCCCCGTGCGCTTCTGCTCCGCTTTGAGCACTTTGGCCACCGCGTCGAAATTCTTGTTCGTCTCGCGCAGATTCCTGCCTTCCGGCGCCACGTCGCGATCGTGCCAGCAGTAGAACGGGGCGCCCAGTTTCTCGATGAACTCGAACGCGACGCGCGCGCGGTTCTGGGCGTTGACCACGGAATTGGAACCGTCGTCCCATGGGCGGACGGCGGTGCCCGGACCAAATGGGTCCGAACCCGTGCCTCGAAACGTGTGCCAGTAAACCACGGCGAAGCGCAGCTGATCGCGCATGGTTTTGCCTTCGACGATTTCGCCGGGGTTGTAATGCTTGAACGCGAGCGGGTTCCGGGAGTTCTTACCTTCGTAGGCAATTTTAGCAATATTAGGAAAGGCGGATGGCATAGCTCAGTGTTTGGGGTTTGGAGGGATTTTGCGGACCAAGCAGTAACGCCGCCGACAACGAATGTCGGAGTTGCGACGCCCTGAAGGTCACGCGGTTCATGTTCAGTGCAATTAGCCGGCCAGATCGCTCGGTCGCGCGCACCATCCGAAAGCTCAGAGGTCAATCACGCCACTTCGTGCCATCCACCCACCAAAATGCAGCCGCATCTTGGAGGGAACTTGGTTGGTTGGCAATCTTCCACTGGGTCGGACGGAAATCCCGATGCGGGCAACCCTCCTGATCCTTTGTGAAAACCAGAACCAACCCGCCACGTCCCAGGCGTACGATCAGAGCGCGGTTGTTCGGCGACAAAATACGATGCCAGTCCGGCCAAAACTGCAAAAGGCCTACGACGCCAAATCGGCGAAAAGTACGACGCCAAAAAAATTCGTAACAGTCAACCGCTTGGCTCGTCCCGTGAGATAACGGCATCCGCAGTCGCCCGGAAGCGCTGGATGGAGAAAACAGGCGGGCAGCTCTCCCGCACCAGCCATGCGTATCTCACGGGGCAAGTCATACCCAAAGCCGTTCGTCCACCGGCTGGTCGGCTGGGCCAGACTCAACCCGGTGCGCATCCGGTGGTTGTAGGTATTGGTCACGGTGTCACTGCTCCATGGGCCGTCTTCGGTCCACAACTGCCCGCCAGCGGCAAAACTGTAACTCGGCGTCCCCGCCGCGTCCACCATGTTGGTGAGCCGGTTCAGCGTGAACTTTTCGAGATAACAAAATCGAGTTGTCCCCGAGTGATCAAAACCAAGACCCCTTTCCGACATCGTCGAACAGGCTCTGACTGAAGGGCGGCAACGCGGACTGCTTTCCATTCGAGAAGTGGCGGAACTGCGACGCCAAGAAAATCTCCCGAAATGGTTTGATGACCTGCTCGCGGCAAACAAACGATGAAGCCTCCACGAAAGTATGCTTCCGCAACCGCCTTTCGTGTCGCGCTGGAAGATCGTCTGAAAAAATTGGCGCAGGAAGACGGCCTCGACCTCCAGCGCGTGCGTCGGCAGGCGGCATTCGACCGATTGCTCTGCCGCCTGTTCGCAGA
>JANYBF010000408.1 GCA_025360895.1 Verrucomicrobiota bacterium | reverse complement strand
TCGCCGAAGAGTTGGTGAAGTAAGCCCCCGCTCTCAGTTCGTATGTGTGATTAGCTTCACCGGGGCGCGGACAATCCCATGACCACTCTGCGCCTCCGTGGGCAATTGCCAACATGCTTGCCTCGGTGCCCGGCCTCGGCATACTCGTGCCATCATGCCATCTGGGAATACGCTCAATTTCGCCCTCATTGGATGTGGCGGCATCACGCTGCAAAATCATCTACCCGGGCTGGCCTTGTGCCCGGACGTGAAAGTCGTCGCGCTCTGCGACACGGATGCCGCCACCTTGGAACGTGCGCGCCAGCAGACCGACGTCACGATTACTTCCACCTGCCATGAGGACATTGTGCAGCGCGATGACGTCCACGCCGTCATCATTGCCACGCCGAATTTTACCCACGCACCAATCGCCTTGGCCGCCATTGCCAACGGCAAACATGTCTTGTGCGAGAAGCCGCTGGCGTTGAATTACCCGGACACCAAAGCCATGGCCGCCGCTGCGGATCGCGCCGGCGTCCGGCACATGAGCGCATTCACCTACCGTTTCGTGCCGGCCATGCGCTATCTGGCGCATCTCGTGCAACGCGGCGATCTCGGCCGGCCCTATCATTACCGTTCCTGTCGCTTGCAGGACTGGGGCACCCGCAGTGTCGGCTGGCGACAGGTCAAGCAACTCGCCGGCACGGGTGAACTCGGCGATATGCTGAGTCATCGCATTGACTTCGCGCATCTGCTGGTCGGGCCGATGCAACGGCTAGTAGCTAATTTGAAACAATGGCATCCCGTGCGCGGCGGTCAGCCAAATGATCTCGACGATTGGGTGGCCATTCTCGCGGAATTTCAAAACGGCGCAACCGGTGTGCTGGAAAGCAGCAAGCTGGCGAGCGGCCGCAATGAAAGCTGGCGCAGTCTCGACTACGTGGAAATCAACGGCAGCGAGCGCTCGTTCGTGTTTATTACCGGCGAGTGGAACAAACTCCAAACCGGCAAGGTTGGCGGCCCGGGAATCGAAACCCTCGAGATCCCGCGGGAGTTTTGGAAATGGCCTGGGGCGCCGCGTGATCCAACCCAGGGTGACCCGCTCGTGACTTTCCGTTACGATCAGGCGTGGGAGTTTGTGGACGCGATTCGCAATCAGCGCCCCTGCATTCCCAGCTTCCACGACGGCGCCCGCGCCCAGGCGGTGATGGATGCCGCCGTAAAATCAGCCGAGACGCGGCAGTGGGTGGAGTTGGCCAACGAGCCAACTTAAACGCAAAAGTTTTCGCAAAGAACGCGCAGGGAAATAATTTATGAATCGGACATCTGTAATTACCGGTGCCGGCAGCGGCGTGGGCCGGGCCCTCACTTTGAAACTCGCGGAGCAGGACTGGCACGTGGCCATCGTCGGGCGCCGCGCCGAAACGCTTCAAGAAACCATCCAACTCGCGGGCGCTCACGGATCACGCATCCTCCCTTTCGTCTGCGACATCGGAAATGCGGCCGCCGTCGCCGGAATGGGCCGGCGGGTCCTCGCCGAATTCGGTGACGTTGAATTGCTCGTCAACGCGGCGGGCACGAATACGCCGCAACGCTCATTGGAAGTTTTATCGCTTGAAGATTACCACACAATGATCGCCACCAATCTCCACGGCGCGTACTACTGTGTGCAGGCGTTCCTGCCGCAGATGCGAACCCGGCGCAGCGGCACCATCGTCAACATTGTTTCCGACGCGGGTAAATTGGCGTCCCCCAAGGCCGGACCGGGCTATGCGATGAGCAAGTTTGGACTGGCCGGGTTGAATCAAAGCCTCAACGCCGAGGAACGCGGGAACGGCATTCGCGCCTGCGGCATCTTCCCCGGGGACATTGACACGCCCCTCCTCAACCAACGCCCGCTGCCCCCGGATGCGGCCGCCCGCGCCAAGATGATGCGGGCCGAAGATATTGCCGACTGCGCGCTGTTTTGCATCAACCTCCCGCCCAACGTCATCGTCGAGGAAATGCTCGTGCGCCCACGGTAACCCAGCCAAATATCACCTATCCACCAACTCCAAGTTAATCAACCATGAGTGTAGAATCTCCCAACTCCACTGCAACGCAATCACCGGAGCGGACTGTATCAGGTTTGGATCGTCGCGCCTTTCTTGCCACCACCGCCCGCTGGGTCGGCGCCGCAGCAGCGTTCGCCCCGGCCTTGGACGCCCGAGGAAGACGCGTTGCTCGGCACGGCCACAGATACCAAAATCGCCGCCCGGCTTGGACGCCATCTTGCCACCGTTTGCATCCGACGGCAAAAACTGGGCATTCCAAACCCGTATTGGCAGCGCCGATGCGGAAGACAGCGCAACTTCCGCAAGAAGCAGAAAGCCGCCGCTGGACGCCGATGCCCAAATCATTCAACTCTCAACCAACAACCCGCAACTAATCATGGCAACCACTGGGACGGTCGGGGCATTCGACTTGGGCAAAAGTTACATCGGCGAGGCCGTGCGGCTTAATGACAAGTTCCTGCACACAGCTTCATTGCTTATCCCGGCTGAATTTGCAGAAATGAAAAAGGGGCTAAAGCTTTCGCTCGCCCCCGTGCAAGAGTTGCGGTTGTTGTCAGGCTCGTCTTTCGACTTACGCTCTCAAGCCGACCGATTCTTTCGAACCGCTGACCCGCAGGTTTTGATCTCGGCAAAGAAATAGCCCATCACTCATTTATGTCAACCAAGGATTACATCGTTCGTCAATTCCCCGCCAATGAGCCTGCCTACGACTGGAAGAACGATCCGTTCTACGTCAGTGCGGTTGTTCTCGGTTTGGATATAGGGCTGGAAGGAATTGGCGTCTGGCTGCGCCATGGTTTGAAACCCATTTACTATCGCACCTTCCTTTTCGAAACGCCTGATGCAGCGCCGTTGGAAGGCAGACGCGGCTTACGCGCGGGACGCCGCTGCCGCCAGGCGGAACAACGTCGCGAAGTGATGCTGAAACAATTCTGTGCCGACTTCGGTTTGCCGTGGGTGGAGATCACCGACAAGGGGCACGATGACGGGCCGTTCCGTTTCCGATGGCTTGCCACGCGCAAGGATATGGATGGACTGCGCGACGTGCGGGCGTTTTCGGCTTGTTTGCGGCATATCATCAACCATCGCGGCTATGACTGGCACTCGCCGGAAGATGGTGGCGACTACCCGTGGGGCGACGAAGCGAAGGCCAAGGACGCCATCGGCTGGGCGAAGGATTCGTTCTGTCAGCAGGAACATGCGGACAAGTTGCGTTACATGCTCACCGATTGCGGCTGGACGGAGAAGGAGCACCAAGCCTTTGACACCACTTTGAATCAAGCTGTGGAACGATTCAATACCAAGGGGATTGATGCCGTGCTGGCCGAACACTTCTCGGTGGCGAAGAATAATCTCCGTTTCCCAGCGCGGCGTCACAACTTTCCGCGCGAGATGGTCAGGGATCATTTGAAGGCTATCGTTAAAAGACACGCCAAGTTTTTGGGCGGACAAGAACGCGTCGAGGAAGCCTTGAACCGACTCGCCCCCATCATCAACGTCCACCGCAAAGACGAAGCCGCCAGAGCGCGTTTGTTCATGCGCAAAGTCAACCGCTGTCCGCTCGCAGAAATTCTTTTCAACG
>JANYBF010000395.1 GCA_025360895.1 Verrucomicrobiota bacterium | reverse complement strand
GAGGACAGCGATGTCTTCGCACAGGGCCTTGCGGCGATCGCCGTAGCCAGGGGCTTTGACGGCACACGCATTGATTGTCCCACGGAGTTTGTTCACCACGAGAGTGGCGAGGGCTTCGCCTTCGACCTCTTCGGCGATGATCAGAAGCGGTTTGCCCGCTTTGGCCACCTTTTCGAGCAGTGGCAGCAGGTCTTTGAGGCTGCTGATCTTCTTCTCGTAATTGAGCACATAGCAATCCTCGAGGCGGACCTCCATCGTTTCGGCATTGGTGACGAAGTAGGGCGACAAATAGCCCTTGTCGAACTGCATGCCCTCGACCACTTCGAGCGTGGTGTCAATGGATTTGGCTTCCTCGACCGTGATGGTGCCGTCCTTGCCGACCTTGTCCATCGCGTCGGCGATGATCTCGCCAATGGTGGTGTCCCAGTTGGCGGAGACGGTGGCGACCTGTTTGATTTCTTCTTTGTCCTTCACCTTCTTAGCGATCTTGTCGAGCTGCTCGGTGGCGGCGGCGACGGCCTTGCCGATGCCGCGTTGGATGCCGATGGGGTTGGCACCGGAGGTGACATACTTAAGCCCCTCGCGGAAGATCGCCTCCGCCAGGATAGTGGCGGTGGTGGTGCCGTCGCCGGCGTCGTCGCTGGTCTTGCTGGCGACTTCGCGGACCATCTGGGCACCCATGTTTTCACATGGGTCTTTCAATTCGATTTCCTTGGCGACCGTGACACCGTCTTTGGTCACCGTTGGCGAGCCATATTTCTTGTCGAGCACGACGTTCCGGCCTTTCGGGCCGAGGGTCGCGACGACTGCGCGCGAGAGTTTGGTCACGCCGCGCAGGATTGCCTGCCGGGCGGCTTCGTCGAACAATAATTGTTTTGCTGCCATAGTATTATTTAATTTTTAGTTTGTTGATCTTTGCGGGGCGGATTAACCAATCACGGCGAGAATGTCGTCCGTGTTCAGGATTTTATATTCCTTGCCGTCGAGTTTGATTTCAGTGCCGCCGTATTTGCTGACGAGCACGCGGTCGCCCTTTTTGACTTCAAACGGAACTTTCTTTCCGTCGTCGTCGGTTTTGCCCGTGCCGAGGGCGATGATGATGCTTTCCGTGGGTTTTTCCTTGGCGGAATCGGGAATGATGATGCCGCCCTTTTTGGTTTCCTTCTCTTCGACTGCTTCCACGAGGACGCGGTCGCCGAGGGGTTTAACGTTGAGTGCCATAGTTTCGGTTTTGTTTGTTTTGTTTGTTTACTGTAAGTAAATCCCGCCGCCCGAGCGGTGGGAAAATTGTTTGGTAGGGTCGGCGCGCTGCGCCGACCGGACACCGCAGCGCGGCGTCCCTGCCATTATTTCTTCTCGTCCACCACTTCGGCGTCAATGATCGGACTTTCATCCTTCTTGTCCGCCTTCGCTTCGGGCTTGGCTTCGCTCCCGGTTGTGCCGGATTGGGTCTTGGCTTCCTGGGCCTTGGCCGCCGACTTGTAAAGTTCGGTACTCACCGCCTGCCAGACTTCGTTGAGCTTCTCGCTCGCGGATTTGATGGCGGCACTGTCGCTGCCCTTGAGCGCTTCCTTCACGGCGCTGACCGCGCTTTCAATCTTGCTCTTATCATCACCGGAAATTTTGTCGGCGTTGTCCTTGAGCATTTTCTCGGAGCGATACACCGTGTTGTCGGCTTCGTTGCGGCTTTCGACTTCCTCGCGCTTCGCTTTGTCCTCGTCCGCGTGCGCCTCGGCGTCCTTGCGCATCTTTTCAATTTCCTCCTTCGAGAGACCGCTGCTGGCCGAGATGGTGATTTTTTGTTCCTTGCCCGTGCCGAGGTCTTTCGCCCCGACGTGCAGGATGCCGTTGGCGTCAATGTCGAACGTCACCTCGATCTGCGGCACGCCGCGCGGCGCGGGCGGAATGTCCGCGAGCTGGAACTTGCCAGCGGTTTTGTTGTCCTTGGAGAACTGGCGTTCGCCTTGCAAAACGTGAATCTCCACGCCGGGCTGGTTGTCGGCCGCAGTTGAGAAAATTTCTGATTTGCGCGACGGAATCGTGGTATTGCGTTCAATCAATTTGGTGAACACGCCGCCGAGCGTTTCGATGCCGAGTGACAGCGGCGTCACGTCAAGCAGGAGCACGTCCTTCACATCGCCCTTGAGTACGCCACCCTGAATGCCGGCGCCAATGGCGACGACTTCGTCCGGGTTCACACCTTGGTGCGGTGGCTTGTTGACGAGCGTGTGCGCTGTCTCAACAACTCGCGGCATCCGGGTCATACCGCCGACGAGCACGAGTTCGTCAATTTTGTCCGCCGCGATGCCGGCATCCTTCAGGCACGCCTTCACGGGGGCAATTGTGCGTTCGAAAAGATCGTCGGTAAGCTGTTCCATCTTGGCGCGGGTGAGCTTGGTCGAAATATGTTTCGGCCCGCTAGCGTCCGCCGTGATGAACGGCAGGTTGATATCGTATTGCTGTGAACTGGAGAGCGCGATCTTGGCTTTTTCGGCTTCTTCCTTGATGCGCTGGAGGGCGTCGGGTTGCTTGCGCAAATCCATGCCGGACTCCTTCTTGAATTCGTCGAGAATCCAATCCATGAGCTTGTTGTCCCAGTCGTCACCGCCGAGATGGGTGTCACCATTCGTGGCTTTCACCTCAAACACGCCATCGCCGATTTCCAGAACCGAAATATCGAATGTGCCGCCACCCAGGTCGTACACCGCGATCTTCTCATCCTTCTTCTTGTCGAGACCGTAGGCCAGCGAAGCGGCGGTCGGTTCGTTGATGATGCGCAGCACTTCGAGGCCGGCAATGCGGCCGGCGTCTTTTGTGGCCTGACGCTGCGAGTCGTTGAAATAGGCCGGAACAGTGATGACCGCCTGTGTGACTTTTTCGCCGAGACGCGTTTCGGCGTCACTCTTCAGCTTGGCAAGAATCATCGCGGAGATTTCCGGCGGGGAGAACTGCTTTGGCTTGCCGTCCACTTCGACTTCGACCGCCACGTCGCCGTTGGTCGCCTTCACGACCTTGTACGGCACGCGTTTGATCTCTTCCTGCACCTCATCAAACTTGCGGCCCATGAAGCGTTTAATGGAATAAACCGTGTTGCGCGAATTGGTGACGGCCTGGCGTTTGGCGGCATCGCCCACAATGCGCTCGCCGTTTTTGGCGAAAGCCACCACCGACGGCGTGGTACGTTTCCCCTCGGAGTTTTCCAATACGAGCGGCTCACCGCCTTCCATCACGGCCATGCATGAGTTTGTTGTTCCCAAATCAATGCCTAATACTTTTGCCATAAATAAAATGTTTGGTCGCTGTGACACTCACAGCTAAGACCCTTTAGCGATGCCCGTGCCATGGATGCAAACAAATGAAAATTGCAGTATTTACTGAGGAATTCTTGAAAAATGAAAGTTTTGCTTTCGGCTCCGACTGTGCCAGGGGCGACACTGTGGCACAGTTGCGGCGGGTGTGGCGCAAGCCGGGTGGCACAAATAAGTGAAGCGCGAATTTCGGGATCAATTCGATTAGGGAAGGGTGGATTGACAGAAAATAAATAATGAAAAATCCAGCCGGTGGTGGTGATCCCTCAAGGACCAATTCCGGAGACGGTCTTAATGTCCTAAGGACTTCACCGCTGCGGTGGCGAACGTCAGCACCGCGTTGGGGAATAGACCCAGCCAGAACATTCCCACGACGCAGACCACCACCGCCAGCCGCATCGGGCGTGACATCGGGATTGGCGACAGAGTAGGCACGTCCTTGCTCCAATAGATCGCCCGGATCACGCCGAAGTAGTAGTAGAGTGAAATCACCACGCCCACGAGCGCGGTGAACGCGAGGCAGTAATAGCCGTGATTCGTTGCGCCCTGCTCAATGACGGCTTTGAGCAGCAGGAATTTTCCGAAGAATCCGGCCAGCGGCGGAATGCCGGCCAGCGAAACCATCGCCAGTGTCATGGTGGCGGCCAGCAATGGCGAACGCTCGTTCAAGCCCGCCAGACCGCTGATGTCTTCCGTGTCCAGATGCCGCATGACCAGGGCAATAACCGTGAATGCCGCGAGAGTCGTGAACAGATAGCCGCTCAAGTAATAAAGCACGGCCGCTTGTCCGGTGCTGGTCAGGGCCACCACGCCCAGCAGCAGGTAGCCGGCGTGGGCAATGCTCGAATACCCCAGCAGGCGTTTCAAATTGCGCTGTGGAATCGCGCACAGATTGCCATACAGGATTGTGACCCCGGAAATGATGATCAGAAGTTTGTCCCAATGCGCGGTGATACTTGGGATGGCGGTAAACAGAAAGCGCAGCAGCAACACAAA
>JANYBF010000377.1 GCA_025360895.1 Verrucomicrobiota bacterium | reverse complement strand
TGGGATCTGAGACGCCAGCGGGCGCAATGTGTTGCAGCATCCCCAGCAGTTTGCCGGGATAATCTTCCACGGGCCGCACGCCAATGCTCTCGAACATGCCCGGAAATGAACGCTTCATCGCGCGGCGATTTTCCAACACGTAACTGACGCCGGACGGACAGCGCCCATTGTCCTCGAGGACCATGTATTGTCCCTGATCATCCCGGATCAAATCCGTCCCACAGACATGGATGTAAATGTCCTTGGGGACATTGAAGTTCACAAACTCGCGGCGGAAATGCTTTCCTGAAAGCACGTAAAACGGCGGGATGACGCCATCCTTGAGAATCTTCTGCTCGTGATAAATGTCGTGCAGAAAAAGATTCAACGCGGTGATGCGCTGGGCGAGGCCGCGTTCGATCATTTCCCACTCGGCGGCCGGAATGATGCGCGGGAGCAAATCAAACGGGAAGATTTTCTCCGTCCCCGCCGAGTCCCCGTAAACGTTGAAGGTGACCCCCTGCCGCAGAAATGCGAGGTCCACGGACTGGCGTTTCAAGTCAAACTCGGAAGGGGTAAGCGATTGGAACAATTCGCGAAACCGCGCATAGTGCGGCCGCACCTTGCCGTCCGCCGCCGCCATTTCATCAAAAAAATTCTCCGGCTCGTAGCGGTTGAGCAAGCGGGCGGGCGGTTTGGTTTTAAGCGTACTGGCCATTTTACTACAACGATCGTTGGTGAAGCAGAATCGAGATTGAGCGGCGGAAACTCAACTAATTTTCAAAACCGGGTCGTTTTGCTTTGTTTCCCTGAAATTATTTACCGCAGCGGAATCCGCTCGCACGTCTTCCCCGGATTGATGAAATGGTTGCATCATACCTTTTAGCAACCGCCCTGCCATCCAAAGGAGATGGCAACCGGTCATATCTCCACTTGCAAACCCAGTTCGACCACGCGGTTGGGCGGCAAGCGGAAATAAGCGTTCGCCGGCTGCGCGTTGCGGGCGAGCAAAGCGAAAAGATGCTTGCGCCACCGGGCGAACCCACGCCGATCGCTTGCGATGATCGTCTCGCGGCTGAGAAAAAAAGTCGTCTCCATTTCCCGAAAATTCAGGCCATGCGGTTTGCAAAGTTTCAGGATTTCCTCCGCGTTCGGTTCTTCCATGAAACCGAAGCGGCCAATGACACGGTAGAACCCCTGCCCCAACTCCACCACACTGACACGGCGTTCTTTTTCCACGAAGGGGATTTCCTCGGTCAGGATGGTCAGCAGCACCACGCGTTTGTGGATGATCTTGTTGTGCTTGAAATTGTGCATTAGCGCGGCCGGGGTGCCGTCAGGATTGCCGGCGAGAAAAATCGCCGTGCCCGGAACGCGCGCGGGCTGACTCATTTCCACATCCTTCAGAAAATCCTCAATGGGCAGCAAGCTGCTGATCAATCGTTGCCGCAGGCGTTGGCGGCCGGTTTTCCAAGTGGACATGAGCGTGTAGCCTAGGATACCGACGACCAGGGGGAACCAGCCACCGTGTACGATCTTCGTTAGATTGGCGCCGAGGAAGCATAAATCCACCGCAAGAAAAACCGCACAGATCGCCCCGGCCTTCAGTTGGCTCCAACCCCACAATCGTCGCGCCGCGAAGTACAGCAACAGCGTGGTGATGATCATGGTCAGCACCACCGCGATCCCATAGGCCGCCGCCAGATTGTCCGACGAGCGAAAGCCCAAAACCAAGCCAATGCAGGCGAACATCAAGCCCCAGTTGATCCAGGGAATGTAAATCTGCCCGCGGGTGGAGGACGACGTGTGCTCAATAGCAACACGCGGGGCAAAGCCAAGTTGCACCGCCTGCATCGTAAGCGAAAAAGAACCCGAGATCAGTGCCTGCGACGCGATAACGGCGGCGGCCGTGGCCAGTCCGATGAGCGGGTATAAAGCCCACGTCGGGGCCAACCGGTAAAACGGATTGACCGCCGCTTCCGGGTTTTGCAGCACGAGCGCGCCTTGGCCCAGATAATTCAGAAACAGGGCCGGCAGTACAAGACCAAACCACGCGCAGCGAATGGGTTTGCGCCCGAAGTGACCCATGTCTGCGTAGAGCGCTTCCGCCCCCGTCAACACCAGAAAGACCGCGCCCAGTTGATGAAACCCGGCCAGGCCGTTCGCTGAAAAAAAGTTGATGGCGTAAATCGGATTCACCGCCCCCAGGACTTCCGGCACCCGAACAATTTGATTGATACCGAGCGCCGCAAGCGTGATAAACCACACCAACATCACCCAGCCAAACATGCTGCCCACGCGACCCGTGCCGATGCGCTGCACACTAAACAATCCCGTCAACACCAGGATCGTCAGCGGCACCACGTAGGGTTTGAGTACGGGCGTGGCGACTTCCAAACCTTCCATGGCGCCCAGCACGGTGATAGCCGGCGTGATAAGGCCGTCGCCGTAAAGCAACGCCGCACCAAACACGCCCAAGGCGATCAATAGCCAAGTCGCGCGGCTGGCGGCGGCTTTGTCACGTTCGGGAAAT
>JANYBF010000372.1 GCA_025360895.1 Verrucomicrobiota bacterium | reverse complement strand
AATCCGACCCGTGCATGATGAGTTGATGCCCCGCCAGCGCGGCGAGCAGGGCATTCAAATCGAGGTCCGCGAGCGGATCCACCAGCCGGTCGCCCGCTGTGGTCGTGATCTGAATGAGACAAACCTTTTCCGGGTACGCGTGCAGGCTGTCCGCCTCGGTGTCCACGGCGATCCAATCGGCCGCACGAACCACCGGCAGAAATGCGGCCAATTTCTCTTGGGTGTCAATCACGCGCGCAGATGAGAGCAGAAAGCCGGGCGGGAAGTCAAAAAACGTTTTGGGAAGAATGCCGCCCGACCGCCAATTCGTGGCGAAACCGATGAAAAAACGGCCAGCTACATTCACCCGCACCACAAACAAAGGTGCTTTCGGAAAGCTGTCGTTCCCACGAATCCCTCAATCCGAAGCTGATTTTCCATTGTCCGCTTGCCGCCGCACCCGGGTGGCGGGTAAGTTTTGCGCCAATGAATTTAGCTGACGCGTTTACCCAATCCGCACAACAACGCACTGAGAAGGTCGCCGTGTTTTGGGATGAAACCACCTTGACCTACGCCACCCTCCAAACGCAAGCCCGCGCCGTGGCGGGACAACTCACGGAAAATTTTGGCGTCCAACCCGGCGACCGCGTCGGACTGTGGCTCAAAAACCGCCCGGAATTCATCCCCGCGCTGTTCGGGATTTTGAACGCGGGCGGAGTGGTGGTGCCGATCAACAATTTCTTCAAACCCGCCGAAGTCAGTTACATTTTGGACGATGCGGGCATCGAGGTATTGATTACCGATGAAGAGTTGGGGGTTCACTTCCCCACTCTCGCCAGTGCGCGCCCGAGTTTGCGAATCTGCAAAATTGAAGCTGCCGTCGCCGCGAGTTCCGAGATTATTCCTCGCAAAGCGCCCATCGCGAAGCGGACGGAATCCGATCTCGCCGTCATCATCTACACCTCGGGCACCACGGGCCGGCCCAAGGGCGCGATGCTTTCCCACGGCAACCTGCTGCACAACGTCGAGAGCTGCCGTCAAGTCCTTGATACCGTGGAGGCCGATCGCTATGCCGTGTTATTGCCCTTGTTTCACAGCTACATGCTCACCGTCGGCCTGTTGCTGCCGCTCCTGAATGGTGCGTCCATTGTCCTGATCAAATCCCTCAACCAGCCCCATCACATGCTGCGCGAGATGATCCAGCATCAAGCCACCGTGATGCCCGCCATCCCGCAATTCTATCGCACGCTCGCCCACGCCAATCTTCCGGGCCTGCCTTTTCGCATGTGTGTCAGCGGCTCCGCGCCCTTGCCCGTGCAAGTCCTCAAAGACTTCGAGGAAAAATTCCACATCCCCCTCATCGAGGGTTACGGTTTGAGTGAGGCCAGCCCGGTCGTTACCAAGAATCCGTTGCGCGGCGTGCGCAAAGCCGGTTCCATCGGCCTACCCTTGCCCAACGTCGAAGTCAGCGTGCAGGACGACACCGGTCGCATGTTGGCCACCGCCGAAGTGGGCGAAATCTGCGTCCGCGGCGGCAACGTCATGATGGGTTACTGGAATAAACCCGAGGAAACCGCCAAGGTCATGCGCGGCGACTGGTTGCTCACTGGCGACATCGGCTACCGCGATGCGGACGGCTACTACTTCATCACCGACCGCAAGAAAGACATGCTGCTGGTTAACGGAATCAATGTTTATCCCCGCGAGATCGAGGAAGTCCTCCACCAATTTCCGGGCGTAAAAGAAGTCGCCGTCATCGGCGTACCCGACCCGCGTAAAGGCGAGCATCCGGTAGCCTATGTCAGCCCCGCCGATGGCGTGACTCTTGATGAACGGGAACTGCTGCAATATGTGCGTCGCAATCTGGCGGACTACAAAGTTCCCAAATACATCGTTTTCCTGCCCGCGCTCCCTCGGAATGCGACTGGGAAGATTTTGAAAACCACCCTGCGCCAACAAGCGGCCAACGGCTAGGCCGGACTTTTCACAAACTTCGTAGCCACCGCCAGAAGGCGGCAGACGGCATCGGCGTCGGCGTTTGCGCGAGTTTTCCTCCCAGAATCATGGGCGGGCGGCCCGCCGGATACGGTGCGGGCAGAACAAACACGGTCCGGCTTACGGTTTGGCCATCGGCCAGTCCGCCGCTACCAGCAACTTGTAGCCGCCGATCAGCGAGGAAACTTTCTGGTAGCCCAACTTCTGCGCCACATCGCACGTGAGGGCGGAACGAAAACCACCGCCGCAATACATGATGAGTTCGGTGTTCTTGTCGGGATAAAGCTTTTCGAGATCGCGCTCCAGAATCCCCTTGCCCAAGTGAACGGCTTCCGCTGCGTGGCCTACGTTCCACTCATGATCTTCGCGCACATCTAGCAGTACCGCTTTCGGGTTTCCGGCGAGCCGGACGCGGGCTTCGGCCACAGTGACTTCGGTGATGCGCTGTTTCGCGTCGTTGACCAAGGCAAGGAATCCGAGTGAGTGATCCATAGGTCAAGTTAAGCAGGGTAGGGGAGTGGTCAAACAAATTTCCGGCGGTGGTCGGTGGGGCAGGTCAATAAAAATTCAAAATTTAAAAACCGGTGGGCGCATTCGGACCCTGTCTCGGTGCTCGCCCGCCAACTACTCATGTCATCTCCGAACGGGCGTCAGGGTGTATCTCAGGCGACTGGTCTTAGTTTTTAATTTTTAATTTTTAATTTTGCCCTATTCTAATCCCATGAAGCTGACGGAGCAGATGACGCAATTAGCCAAACAAGCCAAGGCGGCGTCGCGCGAACTCGCCAGGCTGACGACGGCGGAAAAGAATGCCTGTCTGCTCGCGATGGCCGATGCGCTGGGAAACAACGCCGCCGCTATCAAGGCGGCAAATGCCCGCGACATGGAAGTTGGCGCAAGTCTGGGGCTTTCATCCGCCATGCTCGACCGGCTCCACCTGGACGATAAACGAGTTGCCGCCATGGCGAACGGCTTGCGCGATGTTGCGGCGCTGCCCGATCCGGTGGGCCGAATTCTCGACGAGCGGACGCGGCCCAACGGTTTGCAGTTGCGCAAAATCTCCACGCCCATCGGGGTGGTGGTCATCATCTACGAATCCCGTCCCAATGTGACGGCGGATGCCGCGAGCCTGTGCTTCAAATCCGGCAATGCCACTATTCTGCGCGGCGGCAAGGAGGCTTTGCATTCCAACCAGATCATCGCCCGGACCATGATCGAAGCCGGCCACCGCGCGCGCGCGCACTTTCCGGAGCATGCGATTCAAGTCGTCCCTACTTCGGATCGCGAAGCCGTCCCAGCCTTGCTCGCCCTCACCCAATACGTGGATTTGTGCATGCCGCGCGGCGGCGAGAGTTTGATCCGCGCCGTGACCGATTGCAGCAAAGTGCCGGTCATCAAACATTACAAAGGCGTTTGCCACGTTTTCGTGGATGCGGAAGCCGATCTGAAAATGGCAGAGGAAATTGTGATGAACGCCAAAGTGCAGCGGCCCGCCGTATGCAACGCGATGGAGACTTTGCTCGTGGACCAAGCTGTCGCCGGAAGGTTCCTGACCGACATCGGCGCCAAGCTTAATGAAAAGCGAGTCGAACTCCGTTGCGATGAACAATCGTTAACCCTTCTGAATTCCGCACTCGGTACTCCGCATTCCGTACTTAAGCCGGCCACCGAACAAGATTGGTTCACGGAATACAACGATTATATCTTGAACGTGCGCGTGGTGGACGGGGTGCGGGTGGCGATTGATCACATCAATTATTACGGCTCGGCCCACTCGGACAGCATCGTGACGCGCAACGAGGCGCGGGCGAAACAGTTTCTCGCCGAAGTGGATTCGGCCACGGTTTACTGGAATGCCTCGACGCGTTTCACCGACGGCGGTGAGTTTGGCATGGGTGCGGAGATCGGCATCAGCACCGACAAGATCGGCGCGCGCGGCCCGATGGGCTTGGAGGAATTGACCAGTTACAAGTGGCTGGGTATCGGTAACGGGCAGGTGAGAACTTGATGGGCAACTGTAGCAAAGCGGATTGACGGCCGATTCGTGCTCCGCGCCCAAACGTAATTCACCGCTGCAATTTTCGTGAATATCAACAAACAGAATCCGGCTGACAGCGCTCGCTTTGTCCGCGATTCGCTTCCATCGGGCGGATTGTTTGCCGGGCAAGAGTGGCGCATTTCGCCCGAGCCGTTTCCGCTCGGCCCGGAGTTGACAAAGGAGATAGAATCGCTGGGGCGCGTGCTGTTGCAATTTTATCGCGCGGTCAATCTGCTTTACCGCAAGAGTGCCGAGGCCAAAATGCCCGCGTGGGTGGCGCACTGGCTCGACCTCGGCAAACCCGCCGAACTTATCGCGTGGCAACGTTCGCCCGCATTCAAGAACGATGTGCCGCAGGTGATTCGTCCCGATCTGCTCATCACCGAAAACGGATTGAGGGTGACGGAACTGGATTCCGTACCCGGCGGCATCGGGCTGACCGCATGGCTGAACCAGACCTACTCGAAAAGCGAAGTGCGAGGTGACAGAGGTGACAGAGGTGAAGTAATTGGCGGCGCGGACGGAATGTTGCGCGGTTTCGCGAGCATTTTCGGCGACGCAAACCCGGTTCAGATAATCGTTTCGGAAGAGGCCGCCACGTATCGGCCCGAGATGGAATGGGTGGCCAACCAGCTCGGCGATTCAAAATTCAAAATTCAAAATTCAAAATTCATGGACTTCGCTGACGGCGCCGCGGTTTACCGCTTCTTCGAGTTGTTCGATCTGCCGAATGTGCCTTACGCTGTTGCGATTTTTGAATTGGCCGCCGCCAAGCGCATTCGCCTCACCCCGCCGCCGAAGCCGGTGTTTGAGGAGAAAATGCTCTTTGCCCTGCTGTGGAATCGCAATCTCCAAGGTTTTTGGCGACAGGAACTGGGGGAAGGTTTTCTCGCCCGGCTAAAACGAATCGTGCCTTACACCTGGGTCGTGGATCCCGCTCCGTTACCACCGCACGCCGCGATTCCCGAACTCAATCTCACGGACTGGCAACAACTCAAGACCTTATCCCAAAAGGACCGCGACTTGATCTTAAAAGTGTCCGGTTACTCCGATCAGGCCTGGGGGGCGCGCGGCGTCTTTCTCGGCAGCGATCTGGCGCAGGCGGATTGGGCGCAGGCGGTGGATGATGCGCTGGCGCAGTTTGAACGGTCGCCGCGAGTGTTGCAGCGCTTTCACAAACCGGCGCTCATTGAAGCGTCGTGGTTTGACTTTGCAAAGAACGAAGTCGTCCCGATGAAAGGCCGCGCGCGACTGTGCCCGTATTACTTCGTGGCGGGCGAGGGCGATGCCGCCCGGCCCGAACTTGGCGGAGTGTTGGCCACAATTTGTCCGGCCGACAAGAAAATCATCCACGGCATGACGGATGCGATTCTGGCGCCGTGCGCTGCATGAATTATATGACCTTGCCCAATACGCACTATTTACGGCAATAAGCCTTCAATTTATGATCAGCCGGTTGAATGGGGGACGGATTGGATGCAATCGGAGCGCCGGTCCTTGGGTTTCTGGCGTGTGTTTTGCGTCAACCAAAGTTAGGATCGCGGCGTGCGAATTCTTTTCATTGGTGACATCGTGGGTGAACCCGGTCGCAAGGCGGTTAAATACCTAGTGCCCAAGCTGCGCGAGCAGCACGGCCTCGATTTCGTCATTGCCAATGGAGAAAACTCTGCCGGGGGCTCTGGTATTACCCCCAAGACGGCGGAGGAAATCTTTTCTGCTGGAGTGGATGTCATTACTAGTGGCGATCATTTATGGGATCAAAAAGAAGTGATGGAGTTACTTCGCAATGAGAAGCGTTTCGTGCGGCCACTGAATTATCCTCCTGGCACGGCCGGGCAGGGGAGCGTGGTGATTCAGAAGGGCTCGCTGCCGCCGGTGGCGGTGTTGAATTTGCAGGGCCGCACGTTCATGCCCGTGTTGGAGAGTCCGTTTCAGCTCGGACGCACTGAAGTGAAGCGCTTGCGGCAACAGGTAAAAATCATTTTCGTAGATATCCATGCCGAGGCCACCTCGGAAAAAATCGCGTTGGCGCGAATGTTGGACGGTCAAGTTAGCGCGGTCATCGGCACTCATACCCATGTGCAGACGGCCGACGAACAAATATTCCCCGGTGGTACGGCTTACCTGACGGATGCCGGCTTCACCGGGCCGCACGAAAGCGTCCTGGGTCGCGAAATTGAGCCGATTATCAAGCGTTTCCTCACCAATATGCCGCAGCGTTTTGAAGTGGCAAAAGGCCACGTTTTTCTACAAGGTGCAGTGGTGGAGATTGAGGATTCCAGCGGGCGGGCCATCGGCATCCAGCGATTGTCCACGGCTGCCACCGAAGGTCCGTTGGCGTGAATAGAGTTCGTTTCCTTCCGTAATTAGCCGGACACCCCTTCCGTAATCAGCGGTGAAGTCGTTGTCGTGTTGTCACTTGCAACAATTATGAATCCGGCGGAAGGTGGTCGCGTTGCTGCGAAGCCGAATTAATTTCGCAGCGTTTATGGTATCAGAAGCTATGGAGAGTGTCTTAAATCGAAGTATGAGTCCTCGAAGTTTGGAGGCGAGCCGTGCGGCGGGCGATCAAACGGCTAAACTGCCCGTTTGGAAGCGCGCGCTCGACTTGGGGGTTATTTTATTTTTTTCCCCGGTGCTGATTCTGATAAGCGGCGGAATCGCTCTGTTAATCAAGCTAGGATCGTCCGGTCCGGTGTTGTTCCGCCAGCTTCGCGTTGGTCACCAAGGGCGGGAGTTTCTCTGCTACAAGTTTCGTTCCATGCAGGTTGATTCGGAAACCGCTTCCCATCGCGGGCACACGGCGCAACTCATGAAGTCTGAGACGCCGATGACCAAGCTGGATGCCGCCAAAGACCCGCGCATTATTCCTTTTGGTTCGCTGTTGCGCTCCACTGGACTTGATGAATTGCCTCAGCTAATCAACGTCCTGCGGGGGGAAATGAGTCTCGTAGGACCCCGCCCGTGCATACCCTATGAGTACGAAGCTTACGATCCGTGGCAGCGCCGCCGTTTCGACGCTGTGCCGGGTCTAACTGGCCTGTGGCAGGTCAGTGGCAAGAATCGCACAACGTTCAACAAGATGATTCATTTGGATATCGAGTATTCGGAACGGGCGAACCTGTGGCTGGATCTCAAGATCATTCTCAAGACTGTGCCAGCGCTAATAATTCAGTGTTATGACACCTGGCTCGCCAAATCGAGGCGTCCGGCGGCGAAGGCCAAGCTGGCCCCGGTCGCGTTGGAGAAAAATGTCCGTTCCGTAAATCTATGAAAACAACTAAGAAAACAATCAAAGTCGGAGTAGTGGGCTGTGGTTATTGGGGACCAAATTTGATCCGTAATTTGCGTCAGTCGGCAGATTGCCAGTTGAAGGTCATTTGCGACATGAGCGAACAACGCTTGAAGCACATGCGGAAGTTGTATCATGACGTGGCGACGACCAATCGCTTTGAAGATTTGCTCGCGGACACCGAGTTGGATGCGATTGTGGTCGCGACCCCGGTGCGTTTTCACTACGAAATGGCCAAAGCCGTTCTCCTGGCGGGCAAACATGTGTTTATTGAGAAGCCCATGGCCCGCACTGTGGCCGAGGGCGAGGAGCTTTGCGCCTTGGCGGAGCAACGCGGTTTGGTGATCATGGTAGGGCATACATTCCTCTTTTCGCCGGCGGTGCGCCGCATGAAGGAGATCATTGATTCCGGTGACATTGGCGAAATCCAATACATCTCGGCCCGGCGTCTGAATCTGGGCTTGTTCCAGAAGGACATCAACGTGGCGTGGGACCTCGCGCCGCACGACATTTCCATTATCCTGCATCTCCTCGGTGAGCAACCGACGTCAGTTTCCTGCCAGGGCAGCAGCCACGTCAATCGGCACATCGAAGACGTGACGATGATGTATTTGACGTTCCGCAAGAATTGTTGCGCGTTCATCCAAAACAGTTGGCTGGATCCGAAGAAGACTCGCCAGATGACGGTAGTGGGGACGCGACGCATGATTGTTTATGACGACATTGAGCCGCTTGAAAAGCTGAAGGTTTATGATGCCCGCGTCGAAGTGCCGCCGCATTACGACAGCTTTGCCGAATTCACCTATTCCTATCACTATGGCGACGCCTACGTGCCTTACGTCAAGCAAGACGAACCGTTGAAGCTGGAGTGTCAGCATTTTCTGGACTGCATTCGTGGCGAAGCAACCCCCATTACCGGCGGCCAGGCGGGACTCGAAGTCGTTCGCATTCTCGAGGCTTCAACGCAATCGCTCCGCAAGCAGGGTCATGCCGTCAGTCTCGGACTTCCGGCGCACTCGGCCAATGGTGAACCGGTAACATCCTTAAATGGAAAGCACAGCGTCCACCATGGCAATGGCAATGGTCATAGAAATGGGGTGCTCGTTCCTTCGCTGGAGCGGAGTGTGTTGGCCGCGTGATGAGTGCCGATCAACTTTATCAGCGCATTGCCCCGGATGTGAAACTTGGCCAACGGGTCAAAATTTTCGCCTTTACGAATCTCTACGGCTGCGAAATTGGCGACGATTCCAAAATCGGCACCTTTGTCGAGATTCAGAAGGGTGCCCGGGTTGGTGCGCGATGTAAGATTTCGAGTCACACCTTCATTTGCGAAGGCGTGACCCTAGCGGATGAGGTGTTTGTCGGGCACAGCGTCACGTTTATCAACGACCGGTTGCCCCGCGCAACCAACCAAGATGGGAGTCTCCAAACGGAGGTTGACTGGAAATGCGATACGACCACGGTCAAACAGGGTGCCTCCATCGGTTCCGGCGCCACCATTCTGTGTGGTGTAACCATTGGCGAACGGGCCATCGTTGGCGCCGGCAGCGTCGTGACAAAAGATGTTCCAGCGGACGCCGTCGTGGCCGGCAATCCGGCGCGGCTCCTCAAAACTAAGCCTTCCGCCGCCAAGTCCGCGAGTGCCGCTACATGATCTCAAAACCCAGCACGCACCGTGGCGTTGCAGAAGGGGGCAGGAACATCAAGGCATGCTTTCATTCACCCTCGTCGCAATCCGCCGCCGGCTCCACTCGCGACGAGTTTCCATCTCGGGAATTTCTGGTGGATCCGCTCGCGAATTCGACTTGGGACGCCCAAGTCGCCTCCCATCCTGGGGCAACCGTTTTTCATAGCGCCGCATGGGCGCGCGTGCTGCACGAGACGTATGGTCACCGGCCGTCCTATTTGGGTCGGCACGAAGCGGGTGGGGGATCCAGCTTGTTGCCAATCATGGAAGTCGACAGCCCCGCTACTGGCCGCCGTGGAGTGACCTTGCCGTTCACGGATTCTTGCCCACCCTTGGCCAACAGCGGTAATCAGGTCGCGCAGTATTGGGAACGGGTACTCGCTCTGGGCCGTCAGCGGGATTGGAAGTATTTCGAATGCCGCGGCCCGAACCTCGCGCCGGCGGGTGCCCGTCCTGCGCTAACTTTTTACGGCCATGAACTTGACCTCACACCTTCCGAAGACCAACTGTTCGCCGGTTTGGGTGCAGGGGTTCGCCGCGCGATCCGCAAGGCGCAAGCCCGGTCAATTGAAATTGAAATCAAGCATGACCTCGCATCGGTCGAGACCTACTACGCTCTACATTGTCAGACTCGTCGTCGACATGGCGTTCCGCCGCAGCCATTCCGGTTTTTCGCGAGCATCCACCGCCATCTCCTGGCGCGCGGTTTGGGTTGGGTGATTCAAGCTCGTTGGCGGGAACGCATCGTGGCCAGTGCCATCTTCTTGCAATTCGGTCGGCGAGCCAATTACAAGTACGGTGCTTCCGATAAGGATTTTCAGTCTCTCCGCCCCAGCACTTTGCTCATGTGGGAAGCTATAAAGTGGCACGCGGCACGCGGCTTTGATTCGCTGCATTTCGGTCGTACCTCTCTGGCCAATGAAGGATTGCGGCGGTTTAAGCTGGGTTTTGGCCCCCGGGAAGCGCGCCTCGAAAACTTTCGTTACGATTTTCGTCGGCAAGAATTTGTGACAACTCGGGATCGTGCCCATAGTCCACTCAACTCAGTGTTTCGCCGCCTGCCGCTGCCGCTGCTGCGCGCGGTGGGTAAGGCCCTCTACCCTCACTTGTCTTGTGTTATCTGCTTTCCATTCACCCAGCCGGCCCAATCCCTGCTCCCGCTATGATTATGCATTTGCCATTCACTTGGGCGGCGCGCACCTTGCTAAATTCATGATAATGAAGTTCTCATTTAGTTCATTCGCTTTTCATCGCCATCCAGCACGGAGGTGCGCATGAAGCCCGCGATCGACGTGCCCGTCCGTTCCCCGGAGTCGCCACTTCCGGGCCTGAATTTGGGCGATTTCTACTACATCCTCTTTCGTCACAAATGGAAGATACTTCTCATTTTTGTTGCGGGCGTGCTCGGTTCGGTGGGTTACTATTTTTCAAAGCCGCCGGTCTACCAGTCCGAGGCGAAAATCCTGGTTCTCTCCGTAGTGGAAGGCAAGACTTCAACGTCGGCCAAGGATGAGTCGCAAGTGAAATCACCGGATTCGGCGGGGGGCAACATTATCAATTCGGAAATTGAGATCCTCACTAGTCTCGACCTCGCGGCCTTGGTGGCGGATGCTGTCGGGCCGGAGAAAATTCTCGCGAAAGCCGGAGGCGGAAGCGACCGCTCGACCGCAGCCGCTGTGATTCGCGCCGGCCTCAAGGCGGAAGCGCCGAGCCGCAGCAGTGTTATTTTGCTTACCTTTCGGCATCCGGACGCAAAGGTCGTCCAACCAGTGCTGAGTCAGCTTGCGGACACGTATCTCAGGCGCCACGTCGAAATCCACCGGGGCGTCGGGGTGTTGGACGACTTTTTCCTGCGTCAGGCCGATCAAATGCGCGCTCGTCTTGCCAGCACCGAGGCGGAGCTCAAGAAGCTCAAGCACGGGGCACAAGTTATTTCCTTGGATGAGAGCAAGCGCGCTTCAACGGATCTGCTGATGCGACTGCGGTCAGAACTTCTAACTGCGGAAGCCGATCTCGCCGAACACCGGGCCCTGCTCGGTTCGCCCGCCCAACTGCTCCCGGCGCCGATACCCGCCACGAACACCGAGGCGGTGCTGCCTGCCGAAGCCGCCGAGCAATACCGGCACGCCTGCCGCGATTTGACCACGCTTCCGCCGCGCCTCGCGGAACTGCGGACCGTCTACACCGACGAACATTTTCAAGTCCGGCAACTCCGGCAGCAGGTAGTCCAAGCGGAACGGCAAAAGAAAGAACTGGAGGCCGTGTACCCTGCGCTGGTCCGGCTCTCGCCGGCGCCCATTTCGGGTGATTTATCCATGGAAGCTCGACGCGTAGCCGCGTTGGAGGCCCGGATTAAAGAACTGAATGGTCAGGTGATCATGGTTCAGGCCGACGCATCCCGGGTCATGGATGCGGAGCCAGCCATCCTCCAGTTGCAGCGCCAGAAGGAGGTTGAGGAAACCAGTTTGAACTTTTATTCCTCGAGGCTCGCCCAGTCCCGTATCGACGAGTCCTTGGGCGCCGGCAAGATCACCAATATCAGCGTGGTGCAAACGCCCTCGCCGCCGGTGCGTGATCGGAAGGCTGTCCTGAAGACCGTGTTGATTATCTTTCTCATAGGTTGCTTCGGTGGCTTCGGCTTGGGGTTCGTTTCCGAGCGGATTCTCGACCGCACCATCAAGGGCGTTCCGGATGTGGAACGGCAGGCCCGCGTTCCTTTGTTTCTCACCGTTCCCGATACTACTTGGCATCCGGGCATTCGCATGCCGAAGTTTGGTCGCCAGCGACCGCAATCTCCGGTGTCGGTACCCGGTCATGGCGGACCATCCAATGGGGCTGCTCCGGCTGTGCCGGCTTTGGCAGTGGCGCCTTGGGATCCTAATCACGAGTTACGCTCGCACTTTGAAGCCTTACGGGACCGCTTGATTACCTATTCCGAAGTGCGCGGGATGGACCACAAGCCCAAATTGGTGGCCGTCACCAGCTACCATCACGGCGCCGGCGTTACGACCATGGCCGCAGGCCTGGCGGCCGCCCTTTCCGAGACGGGCGATGGTAACGTGCTGCTCGTGGACATGAATCTGGAACAGGGTGCCGCCCACGACTTTTATCAGGGTAAACTCACTTGCGGGCTTTCCGATGCCTTGGAGCATGGGGTGAACGCCTTGGCACTTGTTCAAGATAACCTTTACTTGGTTTCGGCCCACGAAACCAACGGCCAGAAGCTGCCCCGCGTGTTGCCCAAGCGCTTTGCTCATCTGGTGCCGCGCATGAAAGCCAGTGACTACGACTACATCATTTTCGACATGCCGCCGGTCACCCAAACCAGCGTCACGCCCCGTTTGGCGGGGTTTATGGACATGGTGCTGGTGGTTATTGAATCGGAAAAAACCGGCTCAGAAATCGTCCAGCGGGCGAATGGACTTCTGGCCGAATCGCGGGCGAAGGTGGCGGCCGTTCTGAATAAGCACCGGGCCTATGTGCCCCAAAAGTTCAGCCAGGAACTATGACGGGCAGGGCGTGTGACGCCGAGACAGTTTTTCAACCGGCATTTGGGAAGACGAGTTAAACAAGGCTCAGACTTTTCTCACATTTTAGAGGGTTGGGGACTCGTGTAACTCGGCCTGCTTGGGACTGGAGACGGACTTACTTCGCACGCACTGGTCTGGCATTGAAGCCGGTTTCCAGCCGAATGTTGGATGTGCGGCCCTTGACCACAGGACGTGGTGATGGTTTAGCTCCAACGGATTGCGGGTGCTGGCCACATGACGGTATGGGCCGTGCTAAGTTTTATCCGCAGGGCATGGGTGGGCTTGACCTTCCCGGTGCCCAACCTAGCATTATCAGAGACGTACCGCAGTTGGAGTGAATTCCAGTTGCCAACATTGAGGACACATGTCGTTGCCAATTTGGACCAAAGTCAATCGCTCCGGCGAATTGACCGGGACGAAGTCCGCCTGCATCTAAAGCAACGTGCTTCAGCGGTCAAAGTTTTTCACTTTGGTCGTTTTGCCAATTTTCATTGGATTTTGGGTGGGTTTTTCCAGTACGAGCGTTCTTAACTTTTGATTTTTTATCTTTGCCGTGCGCCTCGATCGTTTCGTCACCCTCAACCTCGTCCAACCTTTCCACCGGGTTTGCCGCGCCCTTAATCCTCGATCTTCGACCCTCGACCGTCGGCTGCCGATCCTGATGTATCACAGCATCTCGGATGATCCTGAGTCCGGTGTGTCTCCCTATTACCGTACCTGCACCCATCCGGCCCGTTTTCGCGAGCAACTGGCCTTGCTGCACTCCGCCGGCTACCACGGCGTGACCCTGACCACTGGCCTCGCCTGGCTGAACGCAAAGCAGGCTGCAGTTTCTGTCCCGCCCCTCTCTGGGGAGCGGGCGGGAGAAGGAAGCGTCGAAAAAGGGCAGTTATCGACCCTCGACCCTCGACCCTCGTCTCTCGATCTGAAACCCGTGGTCCTTACCTTCGATGACGGTTTTCGCGATTTTTACACCGAGGCTTTTCCGTTGCTGCGCGAGTTCGGCTGCTCGGCCACCATGTATCTGCCGACCGGCTTCATCGGCGACGATCGTCGCCCATTCAGTCCGCGTGCCAGTTCGCAAACCACAACCAGCCGCGACTGTCTCACTTGGAACGAAGTGAGGGAAATGCACGTCGCCGACATCGAGTTTGGGGACCACACTGTGAATCACCCAAAGCTCGTGGAACTTTCCTGGTCGGCGATTGAGTCTGAAGTGGCAAATTCCAAATCGCAAATCGAGCAGCAGCTCGGGGCGCCCGTGCCGGCCTTTGCCTATCCCTATGCCTTTCCCCAAGCCGATAAGAATTTTACGGCAACTTTCCGCCAGCTACTGCAGCGGGTGGGCTATGCCTCGTGTGTGACGACCGAAGTGGGCCGGGCCCGCTTTGGCGATGACCAATTCCAGTTGGCCCGGCTGCCGGTAAACTCGAATGATGACGCCGCGCTCTTGGAAGCAAAGCTCAACGGCGCTTACGACTGGCTCGCGTTTCCCCAGGCCCTGATGAAACAGATCAAACAGACGATTCGCCCCGCGCGCAAACCGACCAAAGCTCGGGTTCGGTCGTCCACCGCCTTTGGTCCGGGGGGCTTGTTTTAGCTTTCAGTTTTCGGTTTTTGATTTTTTGATTTTTTGATTTTGCTTTAAGCCGTTGGACTTTTGATTTGTCCGTCATTCCTTAAATGAAATACGTTCTCGTAACTCCAGCCAAGAATGAAGCGGCCTTGATCGGCGAGACGATCGCCTCCGTCGTGAATCAAACGATCCGCCCGGCTCAGTGGGTGATTGTCAGCGACGGTTCCACCGATCGCACGGATGAGATCGTTCAGGCCGCCGCCTTGGATCATCCTTGGATTCGCCTATTACCGCTCCCGCCCCGCCCGCACCGGAGCTTTGCGGCGGTTGTCCAGGCCACCGAGACCGGCGTTTGCGCACTTACCGTGACTGACTATGATTACTTGGGACTCTTGGATTCCGATGTCCGTTTTCAGCCCGACTACTTCGCGCAAGTGATCAAGCAATTTGAAGCCTCACCCCGGCTCGGTCTCGCGGGCGGAGTCGTGATCGACGTTGGGCAGCGCAAAGACCATTTACCACTCAATCGGCAGGATATTCCCGGCGCCGTGCAGTTTTTTCGCCGCCCCTGCTTCCAAGCCCTCAACGGGCTCCTCGCGATTCCCGAAGGTGGCTGGGATGCCCTGACTTGCGCGCGGGCGCGGATGCTGGGATACGAAACCCGACTGCTCACCGATCTGGTTGTTGATCATCTCAAACCCCGCAACATTTCGGAGGGCGGTGTGCTTCGGCGGACTTGGCAACTGGGAGTGCGCGATTATGCACTGGGCTGCCATCCGTTGTTTGAGGCTTTCAAATGCCTCAGTCGGCTACTGGAGTCCCCGTTCCTCGTAAGTGGCATGGTCCGGTGGGGCGGCTACTGCGGCGCCGCGATTCAACACCGTGAACGGTTGGTGCCCCGGGACTTGCTTGAATTCCTCCGCAGCGAGCAGCGGAAACGACTGTGGCAAAAATTGCTGCCGGGGCGGAAGTCCTCTGGTTGCGGGGTCTAACTGGATGGCTTCGATCATTCTCAATTTTCACGGCGTTGGTCCGGTTGTCCGTGACATTGATGACGGCGAGCGCAATTGCTGGCTTGACCAGGACCACTTCGAGGCCGTTCTGGACCTGATTCGCGATCAGCCGCAGATACGGCTCACGGTAGACGACGGCAATGCCTCCGATTTTGAACAAGTTCTTCCGGCTCTGTTGCGCCGGGGTCTGCGGGCGACTTTTTTCATCTGTTCGGGCCGGCTGGATCAACCCACATTTCTTAGTCGCCAACAGGTCCGTGAACTGCTGGCGGCGGGCATGGGGGTGGGCAGCCATGGGGTGGCTCACCGCGCGTGGCGACAGCTCGCTCCTAGCCAGCTGACGGACGAACTCGAAGGCAGTCGAAAAGTTCTCGAACAGGTATGCAGCCGACCCGTTGAGGCCGCTGCCTGCCCCTTCGGTGCGTACGACGGCGCGGTGCTGAAGGGATTGCGCCGGGCCGGCTATCGAAGTGTGTTCACGAGCGATGGCGGCGACGCCACGGAAAGCCAGTGGCTGCAGGGACGAACAACCGTGAGGGGCTCGACGACCCTCGTGGATATCGAGCGTCTTGTGCATCAGGGTTTTGGCATTATGGGGCAATCGTTGATTGACCTCCGCAAGCTTTTTAAGCGCCTCCGCTAATTCTGTTCCGGCAATTTATCTGTCCAACGTGATCGAATCTCGAACCTACTCCGCGTCGCATGACGTCCAGATTGACGGCCAGACTGCTGAATCCTGGAGCACAATCATCGCGCAGTTTGCGGATACCAATATTTACCAGACCTGGGCCTACGGTGCCGTGCGTTGGGGTGACCGCAACCTCAGCCACCTGGTCTTGCGGCGGGCGGGGCAAATCATTGGCGCCGCCCAGGCTCGGATCGCGCGGGTGCCCATTCTTCCGGCGGGAGTGGCCTATCTCCGGTGGGCTCCGCTGTGTCAGCTCCGGGACACCGCTTTTGATCCGGACGTCTTGACTGAGATGCTGGTCCGGCTACGTCACGAATACGTCACGCGCCGGGGCTTGGCCCTGCAAATTATCCCGCCGGGCCTCGCGGAGGGCGACCGGGCGGTTGCCTTTCGTTCCGCCTTAGACCGTTCCGGACTCTGTCCCGAACCATCTCTCGGACGCTATCGAACCGTCATGGTGGACCTCCTCCCGACCGCAGAGATCATGCGCAAGCGACTGGATCAAAAGTGGCGTAATCAATTGAACCGGGCAGAAAAAAATGGTCTGGTCCTTGAAGTCAGCGACAGTCGCGACGCTTATCGTGAGTTCCTCGGCCTCTATGCGGCCATGTTGGAGCGGAAGCGCTTTGAGAC
>JANYBF010000327.1 GCA_025360895.1 Verrucomicrobiota bacterium | reverse complement strand
GTTAAGGAAATCCGTGACGCCGTAGCCGCTTTTCATAACGACATAGCGCCGGTCGAACAACTCATCCACCGCGGCCTTTTCCGTTATGAATGGACCTTCACCCCCAATTCCAGGAATGGTGGCTCCTGCGGGAAGGACTTTCCAGCGTTGGATGATCGCAGAATCCACCGGCGAATCGAAGTATGGCTGCAATTGCGAAAGTTCAGTCGGGAATTGTTCACCGTTGGCTTTGGAAAATTTTGACAACGCTACCGAGACCTTGCCGGCGAAATTTTGCTCGGCGATACTCCTCAAACTGCTCATTGCATTGCGGATGCCGGATTCAGTATCCAGATTCGAATCTTTGGCGATCGAGAACCACTGATCGTCATCCAGCAACACCAATTCGGGAATCCGTTGATCAAGACGATCCTCAAAAAGTTTTACGAGTTTGACTGCTTTGGCTTTCCAAGTCAGGGCTTGTTGCACGAAGGGGTCGTTAGCTGCATCCGCTTCGCCGCGCAGCCGGGCCACTTCCCCACGAAGTTTCAGAAGTTCACTGGAATTTCCTTTCAAGGCGTTGATAGCGTCGGCGAGTGCGTGCAGACTGCGCTTGGTTTCGTCGCGTTCGTTTTGCAACTGTTGGATTTGCCGGGCCAGCGGCGTTTGCTGTTGCTGGAGCGCTTGGACTTGCTCGCGCAGTTGTGAAGCTTGGCGGGCTTCGTAGATTCCCGCTCCGGTGAGAACGGCGATGGTGGCGGTGACGAGGGTTTTCTGGAGTGCAGTCATAGCGATGGCTTTGGTGGTGGCGGCAATGAGGGTTGAAGCGGTGGCAGCCGTTCCCGCGAGAGCAGCGGTGGCAATGGTGAGAGCCAATCCCACGGGCGCGGCTTGTACGGCGTTGGCGGAAATGACGACGGCGAGTCCGCTTGCGCCGACGGTGACGCCACGTTTGGCGAAGAATTCGCGCAGGCGTTCCACGGCGCGGCTCACGCGTTTTTGCGCGGCATCATCGCTGATGCCGAGCGTTGCACCGACGGTGCGGAGGTCGTGGTTCTTGAAATATCGGAGCAACACGGCGTCGCGGTCTAGCTCGCTCAATTCACCCAACGCTTCGTCAAGATGTGGGGCGATGTTTTCCCAACTGGGATCCGGGTTGGCGGAAAGAAACTCGTTCATAACGACGGCCTCTTGTTCACGGGCGCGGCGGCGCACATCCGAGCGAACGGTTTTAGCTGCGAGGTTTCGAGCGGTGCCATGTAACCAACCAGCCAGGGCAGGGCGGTCGGTTAGTTGTCGGGCATTCTGAGACAGTGCAATGAAGACGCTTTGGGTCACGTCTTTGGCGGCGTGAGCGTCGCAAACCATGCGGAAGGCGGCGGAATAAACCAGATCAACGTAACGGTGGACAATGGCGGCAAACGCGGCTTCGGACTGACGCTCGGCATAGTCGCGCAAGAGTTGTTGGTCGGTTTGATCGTTCACTCAGCAAATAGTACCCGCCGCCGGCGAAATCCGACAGAAATTGTGGCGTCAGGCATCCCTGCCTGACGTAGGGCGGCATCCTGCCGTCCGGAAAGAACGGTGGAGTGCGAGAGACGCACGAAGATTTCCAACGCGCTTGGCTTTACGTGCGGTTTCTCCGCCGGGCTGGGAAGGCTGACAACGCGGTGAACAGCCTGTGACCGTGAGCGTTCCCAGCCTTTTGATCAACTCACCCCGCTTCCCACGTCCCAATCCCAAGTCAAAATGAGAACTGCTGGCTTTTCCACGCCGTGGAGTTGACAGGTCGGCCGGGATTTGGTTTCTAACGCGACCAATCTATGCGTTCAATTCATGGGGTCCGACTTTTGGTGGCGGTTTTGCTAATGGTGGCGGGAGTTCTTCTTCCGCCTCACACTGGGGCCGCCGATACGCTTACTCTGGAACAACGCGTGGCGCAATTGGAGGCGGCCAAACCGGCTTCCCTCATCAACCACGGCGACAACGCCTGGATGTTGGTCAGCGCCGCGATGGTTTTGATGATGAGCGCGCCGGGGTTGATCCTTTTCTACGGCGGTCTGGTGCGCGACAAAAACGTGCTTGCGACCATGATGCACACGTTGGTGCTGATGGCGGTCGTCTCAACGCTATGGCTGGTCTTCGGTTACAGTGTTGCGTTTGGCGAAGGGAATGCGTTCTTTGGCAATCCCAAACAATTCTTCCTGCTCCACGGCGTCGGTGGTGCGCCGAATCCTGATTACGCGGGGACGGTGCCGCAAACCAGTTTCATGCTGTTTCAGATGATGTTCGCCATCATCACCCCGGCGCTCATCAGCGGCGCCATTGCTGAACGGATCCGGTTCAGCGCTTATCTGCTGTTCACGGTGTTGTGGGTGACAGTGGTTTATTTTCCGCTGTGCCACATGGTCTGGGGCAAGGGTGGTTGGTTCAATTGGACCCTGGGCGGCACCATCCCGGTGCTCGACTTCGCGGGCGGCACGGTCGTGCATGTCAGTTCGGGCGTGTCCGCATTGGTGGCGGCCATCATGCTCGGCAAACGCATGGGCTACCCGCGCGAGCCAATGGTGCCGCATAATCTGGTGTTAAGCTTGATCGGCACGGGTCTGCTGTGGGTGGGCTGGTTCGGGTTCAATGCCGGCAGTGCGGTGAATGCGGGTGAACTGGCGAGCAGCGCGTTCGCCGCCACGCATTTTTCTGCGGTGGCCGCGGCCTTGAGTTGGGCGGGTTTGGAGTGGTTGTTTAAAGGCAAGCCCAGCGTGCTCGGCATCGCGTCCGGCATGGTGGCGGGGTTGGCCACCATCACCCCGGCATCCGGCTTTGTGACCGTGCCGGCGGCGTTTGTCATCGGGCTGTGCGGGGGCGCCACCTGCTATCTGGCCGTGACCAAGCTCAAAGCCTGGCTCGGTTATGACGATGCCTTGGACGTGTTTGGCGTTCATGGCGTGGGCAGCACGGTGGGGTTGCTGTTGCTGGGCTTTTTTGCGAACCCGGCGGTGAATGGCGCGATTGCCACGACCTTCAAGTCGGGCGGTCAGGTGATTTCCCTCGCCGGCGGGCTGGCGCAGTTCAAGAACCAGTTGGTCGGCGTGCTGTTTACGGCCGCGCTCGCCGCCGGGGTGACGTTCATCATCTTGAAACTCGTGGGAATGATCATTGATCTGCGCATCTCGGCGGAAGACGAACATTCCGGTCTGGATTTGACGCAGCATGGTGAAAGCGCGTACAACGACTGAGCGACAGGAATTATTTTATGAAAAAAATCGAAGCCATCATCAAACCCTTCAAGCTCACCGAGGTGAAGGATGCGTTAAGCGAAATCGGCGTGACGGGCATGACCGTGACGGAAGTCAAAGGTTTTGGGCGGCAGAAGGGCCACACGGAAATCTACCGGGGCAGCGAATACACGGTGGACTTTCTGCCCAAAGTGAAACTCGAAATCGTGCTGCCTGATGCGCAGGTGAAAGCCGCCATTGAAGTCATCACGAAGGCCGCGCACACCGGTAAGATCGGCGACGGGAAAATTTTCGTGCTACCGGTGGAAACCGCCGTCCGTATCCGCACTGACGAACAGGGTGACGCGGCGGTGTAAGCCCGGGTGCGCAGTCACAGCGGGCCTGGCTGGTAAGGGTTTCGTGCGTCTGGACCCTTTCCAGCTAAACCTGATCATCCCCAGCCCAACCAGCGTCCGCCGTGATACGTGATGAAGGCGAGTATCCAGGCGAGCGCGCCCATGTAGAGCCATTGGAAGACCGGCCACTTCCAGGAATTGGTTTCGCGCCGGACGATGGCGACCGTACTGACGCATTGCATGGCGAACACGTAAAACACCATTAGCGTAATCGCCACCAGCGGCGTGTAAACCGGGGAACCGTCGGGGCGCTTCTGGTCCTG
>JANYBF010000303.1 GCA_025360895.1 Verrucomicrobiota bacterium | reverse complement strand
ACCATGGCCGCCATGACCGCGATACGGCGGTTCGGCGTGCGTAGAAGAGTTTGGGCCAGACTCATGACAGTGGCGCAGTAATTAGCGGTTCGCGCCCCGTAAAACAATTTCTTTCCACTCCTCGGGCGGCAGCCCGGAAATTAACCGACGAGGCCAACGCCACCCGGAAGCGGTCATTTCTCTACCGGCAAACCGGCCTTCTCCCAAGCTTTGATTCCGCCGTCGAGGTGATAAAGGGACTGAAACTGGAGTTTGCTGAAGGTGGGCAGTGCTTGAGTACTACGACCGCCCACGGCACAGTGGACCAAGCAGGTCTTGTTCGTGTCGAGACTAGCGATGGCCTTGGCAAAATCCTCCGAGTGGAAATTGATGTTCGTCGCCCCGGCGATATGTCCGGCGGCAAACTCTTGCGGGGTACGAACATCAACCACCACCACCTTCTTGTCGGCGATGAGTTTTTGCGCCCCCGCTGGATTGACGTGGTGAACGGTATTGGTTTCCCCCGCCATCGCCACCGTAACCAGCAGCAGGCTCGCGAAGCCGCACCCCACCATACCGACCCACTTTCGAATTGTTACCATGCGTTCATTCATGCAGGTTTGATATTAAGTTTCAATTTTCCAAACTGGCGGTCGTTTTACGCCGCCCCATCAACTCTCGCGCACCACCACCCGCGCGCCCTCGACCGCCACCACTTTGATCGCCGTGCCGCGCTCAATCAGTCCGCCTTCGGTGACCACATCCACGCGCTGGCCGTTGATGGTGGCGGTACCCGAAGGCCGCAACTGGCTGAGGGCCACGCCCGTGCCGTTTAGCAGCTCCGGTTTGGCCACGCCCAACTCGCCGGTGGCGCTTTGGGAAATAAACTTTTTGGCGATGCGACTCTCGGGGAAAAATCTCAGCCACCACCAGACGCCAATTGCCAGTCCCACGAGCACGCCGCCCAGAATCACGCTGCCCGTTTGATAACCAAAGTCCCGGTAGCCGAGCATTACCGCCGCCATCAAGCAGACGAAGCCAATAATGCCGGCGATCAAGCCGGGCAGGAGAATCTCGAGAAACAGGAGTACCGCGCCAACCACCAGCAGTGTAATAATGAGTGCCATAATGCAGTCGAGTCGGCTTTATCCGGCGTCAGGGTTCAAAACTTTTTGGCGGCGCAAAGACCAGGGAGGCAACAAAAGCCCGACGCAGGCTCCGCACATCGCGCCAACGTGAAGTGACCTGCGGGCTCGAGCGTGAAGGCCGTTGACGCGAGTGGCTGACAACCGTGGCCGGATGTCTTCCCTGCTCATTGAGGTGTTCAAAACGCTGGGCGGCTTGCTCATCTTGTCGGCTGGCCGCGCGCGTCGTTGCGCTCGCTGGCGCCATGGTGATGGGCGGCCGTAAGACTGGGGCGGAATGTTTTGCTGATTGGCGCGTCCCCTCCGGTCGAAGCGATTCTTTCTCTGACCAAGAAGTTTGGGTGGGAGGCAACTCGGGTTGGGCCGGACGAGAAATGAGTGGCGGTGGCGGCGGCGGCTCTTCCCCCATCAGCCGGCGCAAAGTTTCCTCGAGATTAAATTCGCCGGGAGGCTTGCTCGATGAAGGCAACGGCGCATCGCTTTCGGACGGTTGCCCTTGCTGCTGTGCTTGCTTTTCCTGGCGTCGCTTTGCCACCCAATTGGCAATCGCGCCGCCAATTACGACCGCCGCGACCACCCACGGGTTATCGAACAAACCGGCAGCGAACAAAGCATTCATGGACAAAGCGGCCAAGCGTCAGGGTTTCACGACGAGTGCGCTCGCCGGGCCGGCCTCCGGACCATCGCCGCCGATGTTTTCGCGCATGGCCGTGTCGGCCTGCATGTTTTTGATGCGGTAATAATCCATCACGCCGAGGTGGCCTTTGTCGAAAGCGCGGGCGATGGCCAATGGAATCTGGGCCTCGGCTTCGACCACGCGGGCGCGCATCTCCGAAACCCGCGCCACCATTTCCTGTTCGGTGGCGACGGCAGCGGCGCGGCGGACTTCCGCCTGTGCCTGTGCGATGAGTTTGTTGGCTTCCGCCTGCTCCGCTTGCAGCTTCGCGCCGACATTGCCTCCGACATCTACGTCGGCAATGTCAATGGACAGGATTTCGAATGCGGTGTTGCTGTCGAGCGCCTTGCCCAGAACCGTCTTGGAAATACGATCGGGGTTTTCCAGCACGGCCTTGTAGGTTTCCGACGAGCCAATGGTGGAAACGATGCCCTCGCCCACGCGCGCGATGATGGTTTCCTCCGTCGCGCCACCGACGAAACGATCCAGATTGGTCCGCACGGTCACGCGCGCCTTGGCCTTGATGACGATGCCGTCTTT
>JANYBF010000274.1 GCA_025360895.1 Verrucomicrobiota bacterium | reverse complement strand
GAGTCAACTCGGCAGAGCTTGACGATTCACATTCCGACTCGCCACCTTCACCCGCTTGCGTTAGCCTGCGCGCCCAATGACTGCGCTGCCTCATCCAGATGTGATCATCACTCACGAAAGCGACCTCGACGGATTGGTCGCGGGCGTGTTGTTGCAGCGGCTTGCGCGAAAGCTGTTCGGCAAGACGGTTCCGCTCGAAGCGTATCACTACAACTTTTGGAAAAACCGCGAGCCGCGCGAAAAGTCGGCCTGGGTCACGGACCTCACCTTCGAGGCGCGCCTCGACAAAGCCAACTGGCTGGTCGTTGACCATCATCTTACGGACGTGGTGCCCCAGCAGGCCACGTTCATGCACGCCGTCAATAAATCCGCCGGCCGGCTTTGTTACGATCTCTGTTGCGAGCACGGCCTTGGCACGCCCGCGCTGGATCGCCTCGTTCACTTGAACAACGTCTCCGACCTTTTTCTCGAAGCGGATCCTGACTTCATTCTCGCCGGCGACTACGCCAGTCTCGTGAAGATTTACGGCTTCTGGAATCTGCATACCCTCCTCAAGGGCGAGATCGAAAAACTCCTGGACCATCCGTTGCTCGAAGTCATGGCCGCCAAACGGCGCATCGAGGATCCGATCGGTTACGAATGGAGCAAGGGTAACGTCGCTGAACTCAGTCCGACCATTGGTTATGTGGAAACCGTCATCGGCAACAATAACCAGATCGTTCATCAACTGCTCGAACGTCAGGCCACCCGTTATCCCGTTTTGGTGACGATGATCCGACGGCCCAACGGTGTTGTCATCGCGAGCCTGCGCAGCCGGAACGGCGAGGCGATCAAGGTCGCGGAAAAACTTCAGGGTGGCGGGCACGCCAATGCCAGTGGGGCCATGCTGCCCAAGTCCGTCCGCAACATCGCCGAAGGTATCGAGTATCTGCGGCACTTCCTGAATCCATCGAAGAATTCCCCGTTGAACAGCCTCGACAGCTTGTTCGCCGAGTTGGAGAAAAAATAGTTTGCCCCGGTGCTTGGCGTGCCGCAATTAATCGCCGCCGGCGAACGGTTTCAACCACGGGGTGCCCGCCCAGTACCATTGGGCGGCTTTCATCCCTTGGACATGACCATCCACGAACGACACATTGCTGCGCGCGTTGTGACGGAGGTGGGGGCCGCCCCAGTTGGGATCAGTGTTGGTTACGCCGCCGGTGTTGGGCGCGTCGTTCGCGGGATCATGCACAATCCAGCACCCGGCTTTCTCCGGTGATTTTTGGGTGACACACTTGAGCGGGTCCGTCGTTTTGACCGGCTGGCTTCCGCCGTCCGTCATATAAACGGTACTCGCGGGCCGGCGCACTACCGAGTCCTTGAGTTGCGGCCAGTCTTTTGCGTCCCAGACCCCGGCCCAATCGCAGCCGCCCAGCGCGAAATTCGCTTCGTAGTTGGAGATGGCCTGATCCCCGACGGCGCTGGGATAGTTTGCGATGAGTTCCTTGAACTTCGGCGACCGGGAGGGGCACAGCAGGATATTGGTCGTTTGAAAAGTTTGGAGATAATTGAACCACGCTTTTCGCTCGGCATTGTTGTTACGTACCCAGAAGGTGGGACAAAATCTGGCATTGTTGTCGCCGGCGTAGAGGATGCCGGCGGTACCCATTTGCTTCAGCATGTTGACGCAACTGATGGCCTTGGCCTTCTCCTTGGCTTTCCCGAGTGCGGGCAGCAGCATGCTGGCGAGGATCGCAATGATGGCAATAACGACCAGGAGTTCGATGAGCGTAAAGGCCGTTCGCGATTTTTTCATCGAATTTTCCAACGCTTTGGGTCGCATTAAAATCAGCACCTGAATTCTCCGCCCGGGTCACGGTCTTACAGCGGCAACCATTTGGCATGTTTGTACCGTTGATAAACCCACTGAAAATCCACGTTGCTGGCGTTTCCGCCCGGCCAATTGAAACTCTCAATTCCGGCGGCGGAATTTTTTGCGGCTTTGATCACGTTCGGGTCGCGCCAGGTGTGCCCTTCGACGTGTCCATCCGCGAAGGCAATGGTGCTGATGTTACCGTGAAAAATGGCGAAGGGATCAACCCAACTGGTGGGCTTCACATTTATCACCCAAGTGCCTTTGTTGTTGCCTCGGGGATCGGATTCTTCCAGAAAAGTCATGGCTTCCGCCGCGCCTTGGATGGATGACAATTTTATGTAAGGCGGCTGGCCGACTTTGTCCCAATCTCCGCCATTCATGCCGTTTGCTTTGGAATAGCTGTCATACGCCCACCCCTTGCCGGGCTTGAGTCGCTTGGTTCGCATGTCGCCTGGACAATGGTAGGCGCCGGTGGCGCTCACATAGCGAAACAAAGCGCCCTTCTTCAGCCCGTTTTCAACGTAGCGCTGGGCGGTGTCCGTCGTCATGGAGGTGTCGAGATCCCGGTATGTGCCCGTGTCCGTGTACGGCCCCGGCCAATATCCACCGCCTGGATTGCCAATCTGGGTCGTGCCCGGTTTAGACTCGGTGTAGATCATCGTGTCGTTGTTGTCATCCGTGTACATGATGAAGCCCAAGTTAAGTTGCTTCTGGTTGCTGAGGCAGGCGGCTTTGGTGGCCTTGAGCTTGGCGTTCGACAACGCCGGCAACAACATGGCGGCGAGGATTGCGATAATCGCAATGACCACTAGCAATTCAATCAGGGTAAAACCGCGTCCCGCTGGCTTCGTAATCAAATCGAAACGAATGATGCTTGTCTTCATAGGAGATAATCGGCTGGTCGGTAAAATGACCGGTTACACGGAGGATGTAAACTGTTTCATCAGCTTCTTTTCAGACTTGGAAACCGCCCCATTCCCCCTTGTCAAGCCGCTGACAATCAAGATGTGGACGTGCTCTGCGCTCACGCCGCTGTCAGGAAAGGCGGCATGGGGCAGTCCAGGGTTTCGGCGATACCGCGGAGCAACTCCGCTTCGCTTTCCTGGATCACGCCGTCCGCCCCAACAACCGACACACAGGCTTCGAGCAGATTCTTTTTGATCTGCGGCACCGCTTGCGCGAGGCGGTCAAGGGAGTGGTTGATTTCGGTGAGACCACATTCATCGCGGGATAGGAGTATCAGGGAAACGCCAGCGGCGCGAACGTAGGGCGACCCACTCTCAAAGGCTTTCGCAATCTCGGCTGGGTCGGTCTGACCGGTGTGCGCCAGCGCGGAGAGAAGCACGGCGCAATCGGGCGCGAGTGGTTTGAGGGTGTAATACTGCGTCGCCGCCGGTCGCGCGCGGGTGAAGTGGGGCGCGATCTGGCGTTGGATGATTTTCTGGAGCACGAATTCAAAGAGGACGATCTGCTCGTCGCTCTCGATGAGCCAGGCGAGGGTGTCGCTGAACTTTTGAAATTCGTCAGCCCGCATCTGGCGCAACGCCGGCAACGTGAGATTTACCAATGGTAAACGTGCTCGTTGCGCGAGCAGCGCAACTTCCGGCCCAAGTGCGACGGTCTGTTCGTAAATCGCCGGGTCGGCGCGGCGGGCGAGTTCCGCGAGTTGCGACGCACGGATGGATTCGTCCTCGCTCAGGAGCAACGCGTAGAGCAGGGCCCTGGCACCCTTGGCATCGCGCGCGGCGGCCCGGACGTTTTCCGGGAGCGATTCGCGTAGTTCGACGGCGTAACGCAGATGCAGCGGCGTAAGATTGCCGAGACTGGGCAAAACGCTGGTGGCCTGAATGGCCGTGGCCGCCGTCGCGAGACCGCCGGCCCCATTGGGAAAGCCGGGGCTGATGGGCGGGAAGGCGGAGCGAGGTCTGGCTTTCTTGCCGAGATCGGTTTCCGGGTCTTCGGCCTCGGCGACCGCCGCGTCGGGAAATTTTCCATCCCAGTTGGGATCAATCGCGCGGATGCGTTCTGCGAGCGGTGGATGCGTGGCCATTGCGCTGAAGGCTGAACTTTTCAGGGCGTTGCCAAAAAACATGTGGCTGGCTTCCTGGGCATGTTCGGTTTCGAGCCGCGAACCTTCGTGAACGGCCCCGATTTTTTGCAAGGCGCCGGAGAGTCCGTCGGGATTGCGGGTGAACTGCACCGCCGAGGCGTCGGCGAGAAATTCGCGCTGGCGGCTCACGGCGGCCTGGATCAGTTGGGCGAAGAAAACACCGACCCAGCCGAGGATCAATAGCACGATGCCGAGCAAGGGCAGGGGATTCTTCTCTTTGCTGTTTCCGCTGCGGGAACTTAGCAGAATGCGGCCGATAACGGCGAGGCACACGATGCCGAAAATAATTCCCATGAGGCGGAGATTGAGCCGCATGTCGCCATTGAGGATGTGGCTGAACTCGTGGCCGATGACGCCCTGCAATTCGTCGCGCTTGAGCGTGGCGATGCAACCGCGCGTGACGCTGATGGCGGCGTCATTGGGCGTGTGGCCGGCGGCGAAGGCGTTAATGCCTTGCTCGTGGTCCATCACATAAACCTGCGGCGTGGGGACGCCCGAGGCGATGGCCATCTCCTCGACGACATTGAGGAGTTTACGTTCGTGCGGGTCGCGGGTGTTGGAATTCACCAGGCGTCCACCCAGGGATTCAGAGACGGCACTCCCGCCGCTGGAAAGTTGCGCGGTCTTGAACAAACTGCCGCAGGTGATGATCGCGAGTGTGCCGCCGGCGGCGATCAGGAAAAGTTTGGGATTCCAAAGCGCGAAGCTCGACAACTCACCCTGATGGCGGTAGGTGGACGTACCTTGAAAAATCAGGAGCGACGCGAAATAAACCGCCGCGATGATGAGCACCACCGCGACAACGAAGTAGAATACCAGCAACTTGGTGTTGCGGCGGGCTTGGTCCTGGCGGGCGAAGAAGTCCATTCAAGAAACCGTAGCAGCCGACGTGAGGAGGCTCATTCTGAAGGGTGGATTAGTAATGCCGGATCAGGAATAAGTCAGAGCCTCCTTACGTCGGCTGCTACTTGGTTTTATCAAAACGAAACCTTCACGGCCTCGCGTTCCTCCGGTTTCTCCACGGCGAACAATTCGGCGGGGCCGAAGTTGAACATGCCGGCGATGATATTGCTCGGGAACGTTTCCCGCCCGGTGTTGTAGCCCATGACGCTGTCGTTGTAGGCCTGTCGCGCGAAGGAAACCTTGTTTTCTGTGGAGGTCAGTTCTTCCATAAGTTGATTCATGGACGTATTGGCCTTGAGGTCGGGATACGCCTCGGTGAGTGCGAAGAGGCGGCCGAGGGCGCCGCTGAGCGAACCTTCGGCGCTGGACAATGACTTCATGGCTTCGGGATCGCCGGGATTGGCGGTGGCCCGCGTGTTGGCGGAGACGGCGGAGTTGCGCGCGGCGATGACGGCCTCGAGCGTGCCGCGTTCGTGCTTGAGGTAACCCTTGGTCGTCTCGACCAGGTTTGGAATCAGGTCGTAGCGGCGTTTGAGTTGCACGTCAATCTGCGCCCAGGCATTTTTGAACCGGTTACGCAGCGCCACGAGCTTGTTGTACAAGCCGGCGATGATCATTGCGGCGAACACCGCGAGGCCCACCAGAACAACTAGAACGATTAAGAGCGGAGTCATATAATTATATCCTTTCGTTGCAGTTTAACCGCGTATGAGAACTAGGGCAAAGCTGAAGAGCGGGCAATTACAAATTTACCGGGTAATTCAAGCTGTCTGCAGTTGTTTCTGAATCGTCGCGAAAATACAACCGGGATAAAAGGTTTGGTTCGCTGCGTGTTGACGACAAGTTTAAATGACGCTAACACGCGATCTGGTGCTTAGGCGGTGACATGTGATAACGTCTAGCTCCGTTTGCACGTATCTCTTTTTCCAAATTCTTTTGTGCAGTCTTTTGCATGGTTTGTGAGTATTTTTCTCTCTCTCGTTCAGAGACAAACTGAACTGCGAACTCTCTGAACCGCCGCCGCGCAAGGAACCAGATGCTGACGCAATTCAACGTTCCCCAGATTAAGAAAATCAGTATTACCCGCCATGTGTGCATAGTTCCATCGTAAAGAGCGAAGAAATTCCAAGTCAGCGCCAGCGTGGACCAACTCAATAGCACTACGGAAAACCACCGGTTGATGAACTTGAGCTGAATCAGACCAAGCGCATTCCATAACACCACAAGTAGTCCGATAGTGCTCAAAAAGCTGCGAAGCTCCACGGACGCCTCCCCAACGGTAATCCGGGTTGGTATCAAACGGCTTAAGCCAGAAACCTGTATGCCAAAAGCTAGGAAGCACCAAACAGCGACAAAATACAATGGGATAGGACGTTTCATGTGAGCTCTATTTGGTTGTTGGAGTGAAGGGCGTGCATGTCGAGCGCAGCGCTATTTGGCGAACCCGCGTTGTTTGAGCCAGAATTCACAATCGTGTGTCCACGGATGCTGCTCGCCGCTGCCGTAGGGCTGCGAGCCGAGGCCAATCCCATGCTTACCTAGTTCGTAGATGTGCAGATCGAACGGCACGCCCGCTTTGCGCAGGGCGCAGGCAAACAGCAGCGCGTTTTCCACCGGCACAACCGGGTCTTCCACTGTGTGAAAAATGAAACACGGCGGGGTCTCTTTGGTGACTTGCAGTTCGTTGGAAAGGTCTTTGACCAGTTCCGGCGATGGATTTTCACCAAGAAGATTTTTCTTAGATCCGTCATGCGTGAATTCGCCCATCGAAATGACGGGATAACAAAGGATGCCGAGGTCCGGCCGCGAGCTGGCTCGCTCAATTGCATCGGCGGCGTCCGCCTTGCCAGCATCGAAATGCGTGACCAACGTGGAGGCGAGATGCCCGCCGGCGGACGAACCGATGATGCCGATGCGTTTGGGGTCGAGTTTCCATTCCCCGGCCCGGGCGCGCACGGTGCGGACGGCGCGGGCGGCGTCCTGCAACATCGCCGGATGATGATAGCCGCCGGGGGCGAGCCGATATTTGAGGACGAAGCCGGCAATGCCTTGTTCGTTGAGCCAAAGCGCATAGCTTTTGCCTTCATGTTGGGCGAGACCACCGTAACCGCCGCCCGGGCAGATCACGATGGCCGCACCTGTGGCTTTGGCGGGGTCGGGTAAAAAGACGGTGAGCGTGGGGATGTCTTTGTCCGCGTTGCTCAGCGCGCCGGGAGCGCCCTCGGGCCAGAGGGCGAACGAATTCGAGGATTGAGCGGACAGGGACAGAGTGGTGGCTAACAGCAGGAGCAGGGCGAATGGTTTCATGGGCGGAGCATAGGCAAGCCGATGCAGTATTTCAATCGTACAAGGATGGGGGCGTCTCAAACTGCCTTCGGAGCGCCGGTCTCCGACCCGGCAGGTATTGCATCTTGCCCAAAAGCGCGCCGGATCGGAGCTCGGCGCTCCGCAATGTTGGCGGGGTTGATGGCAGCGTAAAGATACACCCTACAAACGCTGAGCACGGCAAAATAACTTGCGCGGGCGGCGGGTGTTTTCTAGGCTCCTGATTACAGGGCGCACCCATAGCTCAATTGGATAGAGCGGCTGACTACGGATCAGCAGGTTGTAGGTTCAACTCCTGCTGGGTGCACCATTCATTTTCTTCAATGTTTACGGTAGTTTTATTTATGTCTGCTTCGTTGGAATAAATCTGAAAAATAATTTACGCTGCCACTTTGCTGCCACTTTAGCGCCTGCCGAGGCTTGGCGCAGTGTTCACGTGTTCGGCTCGAAGGGGCATCGGGATGGACGCGGGCAGATAGTTAAAAGCGGGTTTTGTGCGCGAATCGTATGCAGGCCCCGGAAGCGGTGAAGTCCAATCGTCCCGCCGCCACTTGGGAGTTTCTTGGAGCGTCCAATCCCGGCAGCGTGTTTTGACGTGGCGAAGGGACCGACTGTCGCCAGCCGGCTTCAAACGGCTTGGCTGGCTTAACCGGCTTGCGGTTGAAACACCGGACAATTGGCCGGACGGCATTCATTGCGCAACCTCTCAGGAACGCGGCATCCGCACGTCTGGACGAAGGCCGTGGAAATCAAACCTGAATGAAACGGCAGGCAGGGAGGGGCGGGGGGGGGGTAGCGATTCGCAGGGGGGTGCGCCTTGATGCGATGGATTCATCGGCGTAAAATTTATTGGCAAAAGGGCCAATAGGTTTGCAGGGGTTGACACGCCAAACGCGAAGTTGCAGGCTCGCGATATGCCGTTCGACCGTGAACAGATCAAACACAAGGCGGCGGCCCTTGCCGCCAATGGTGTGTTCATCGGCACGTCGAGTTGGAAATATGAAGGCTGGTTCGGCCAACTCTACTCGCCCGCGCGCTACGAGTATCGCGGCAAGGTCGCAAAAAGCCGCTTCGAGCGGGATTGCTTGGCCGAATATGCGGAGGTGTTCAAGACGGTGTGCGTGGATGCGGCGTATTACACATTTCCCCGCCCGGATTATCTGCATAAACAGGCGGACGCCGTGCCCGATGATTTTAGGTTCGGATTCAAGGTCACGGATGAAATAACGATCAAGAAATATCCCAACCACGCCCGGCATGGCGCTAAGGCCGGGCAACTGAACCGGGACTTCCTCAATGCCGATTTGTTCGCGACTGCGTTTCTCAAGCCATGTGAAGAAATTCGGCCAAAAATCGGAGTGCTCATGTTCGAGTTCTCACACTTCTGGCAGAACGACTACGAACATGGGCGCGACTTCGTGGCGGACCTCGACGTGTTCCTTGGTAAGCTGCCGAAGGGTTGGCCTTATGCCATCGAGATGCGGAACAAAAATTGGCTCGTGCCGGATTACTTTGGCTGCCTCGCTCGTCACGCGGTCACACACGTTTTCAATTCCTGGGATGCCATGTCGCCCGTCGGCGAGCAGATGGCCCTGCCCGGCAGTCGCACGAATCCGCGACTCGTTGCCGCCCGATTCCTTTTGAAGCCGGGCCGGAAATACGAGGAGGCCGTAAAGACGTTCCAGCCATACGACAAGGTGAAGGAGCTGAACCCGGACGCGCGAGCGGCGGGCCAAGGGTTGATCGTGGAAGGCAAGAAATCCCCCAACCGGAAAACCTTCATTTATGTGAACAATCGTCTGGAAGGAAATGCGCTGGGGACGATTGATGCAATGATTGAGCCGGATGCCGATTGACAGCCAGCTTTAGGGGAATACTGTATGGATATACAGTATGATAGCATTGACGAGGAAACAGCAGCAAGTGCTTGATTTCATCCTGAAATGGCAGCGGACGCAGGGAGCGGCGCCCACATTTCAAGAAATCGCCGACGAATTTGGATTTCGCAGTCTCAATTCCGTGACATCGCATGTGCGATTGCTGCGGCAGAAGGGCATCCTCGAAGCCGAACCGGGTAAGGCGCGGGCCTTACGGGTCACGTCTCCGCTGACAAAGCTGCGCCATCGCATCGTTGACATTCCCCTCTTTGGCTCGATTCCAGCCGGGTTGCCACAGGCGCGCGAGGAAGATGCGGAAGGCTGCGTTTCCGTGGATGTGGCGAGCATCGGCTACAAGCCCACGCGGAACGCCTTTGCCTTGCGGGTTATGGGCGATTCCATGATTGGCCGGCACATTTGCGACGGCGACTTCATCGTCTTGGAACATGGGCCCGAGCCGCGTCATGGGCAGGTTGTGGCCGCGCTAATTGACGGGGCAAGCACGCTCAAAACTTTCCTTGTCCGAAACGGCAAGCCCTATTTGAAAGCGGAGAATCCGAAATACCCCGATCCTATTCCCGCGCAGGAGCTGATGATTCAGGGCGTGATGAAGGCGCTCATTCGTCGGGCAAAGGAGTGACCCCGGACAGCATTTGTCCCAGGCGTTTTGATAGGACTTGGCCATGCGGACAATTGTTCATCTCGACGCCGATGCGTTCTTCGCGTCGGTCGAGCAGGCGGCCGACGCGCGGTTGCGGGGCAAACCCATTGCGGTGGGCGGCGAGACGCGCGGCATTATTGCCTCGGCTTCCTATGAGGCGCGCAAGTTCGGCATCTACACGCCGATGCCCACGGCGCGGGCGCGCAAACTGTGTCCGAAGCTGATTGTTCTGCCCGGCGATTACGAGCGATATGAGCAGTTCTCCCGCTGGATGTTCGGCTATGCGTATGACTTCACACCCAGCGTCGAGCAAACCTCGATTGACGAAGGTTATTTCGACATTACGGCCAACCGCAGCAAACCCCCGGTTGAAATCGCGCTGTCGATTGGCAAGGCCATCCGGCAGTCGTTGAAGATCAGCGTCAGCGAGGGGATCGCCTCGAATAAACTGGTCAGCCAGATTGCCTCCAAGCTCCACAAGCCCGCCGCTTTCCTCATCGTTCCGACGGGACACGAGAAGCAATTCCTGCATCAGCTACCGAACAAGTGGCTGCCGGGTATCGGACCGAAAACCGCCGGGCGGTTGAACGCGGCGGGGCTGGCCGCCATCGGGCAGATCGCGGGCACTCCGGTGGACATGCTCGCCTTGCTGCTTGGCAACCAGGCGCCCGTCATGCGCCAGTTTGCCAATGGGATTGACGAGCGCCCGCTCATACCTGCCGGTGAGCCGCAGAAATCATTCAGCCAGCAGGAGACATTCAACGCGGACGTGACCGACGAGGAATATGTCGAGGCCGTGTTGCGACGCATGGCCGACAAGGTGTTTGCCACCGTACGCGAGGAAGGCCGCAGCGTTCGGACGCTGACGGTGAAAGTGCGTTACAACGACCGGGACGAAAATCAGCGGGCCGAAAGCCTGCGCGAGCCGACGGACCTGGAAACGGATGTTTATGGGCGTTTGCGTGGCCTGTTGCGCGAAGCGTGGCAACGGCGGGTGAGTCTGCGCATGGTATCGTTGAAACTGTCGAACGTGTATGACGGCGTGTTTCGCAGCGAACTCGACCTGGAGGCCGGCACGCGGAATCACGCTGCTCGCGAACGGCTGGCCGCGGCCGTGGACGAACTTCGGCGCGCGAAGGGCTGGCCGGTCATTCTGCGCGGACACGACTTGCGATTGCGGGATGCGCCGAGGGACTTGCCGAAGTCAGAAGTTAGAAGTCAGAAGCTAGAAGTTAGAATCCTGAACGGAAAGCCTTCATCCGCCTCGTCACCTCGTCGGCTACAACCCGTCGGCTGCTACGTGCCGTTGCGTGTTCGCAGCTATTACACGTTCCTCGATTCCACGCTTTCGCCAGCGGCAATCGTCAGTCTCGCCCGGCAGCACGGCATGAGTGCCATCGCGTTGACC
>JANYBF010000262.1 GCA_025360895.1 Verrucomicrobiota bacterium | reverse complement strand
CTAAGCTCTCCCTCCCCAAGCGGGGGCGTAGCTCAATTGGTTAGAGCGCTGCCCTGTCACGGCAGAGGTTACGGGTTCGAGCCCCGCCGCTCCCGCCATTTTCTCAATCCCGGACGGATGCTCGCATGCTTATGATGAGTCGAACCGCCAGTCTGCTGCTAGCCACGGCGGTTTTGACCGCCGGGATTTGCCTCGCTCAATTTCAGCCACGGTCAAGAACCGGTTCCCTTGGTGCGGAATCCGGCAAGCTCGTCCGCATTGAAGGCGGCGGGGAAATTGATGAAGACGCCGTTCGCACGGCGCGTGAAACGCGCTTGTATCGCTTGCAACAGTTGACCTCAATCCGAACCGATCCGGATTGCCGCGTGCTGAAGTTGACCGACCTCGCGCTGTTTGATTATCCGCTGCTCTACCTGGAGCACGCGGGTTACATGCGCTTGAGCGATGACGAGGTCGCGGCGCTCCGTAAGTAACTGGCCTCCGGCGGTGCGCTTTTCGTCAATGACTTTTGGAGCGCGCTAGAGTGGGAGGGGGTTGCCGGTCAGATTGAGCGCGTTGTGCCCAATCGTGGCTGGGTGGAGTTGAACACGGACCATCCGGTCTTCAATGCGTCTTCGATCTGCGCGGTCCGATGCACCGGCTGCGCGTGCTGACGATGCAGTTTTGGAACGAAGACTTTGACGCGAATGATCCGCAGTCCCCGCCGCATCGGGTTTTTCGGGGCGAAGGTTCCGAGGAGATGCACGTCCGCACCCTGCTCAATGACAAGGGGCGGATCGTGATCCTGGCAGTTCACACCAGCGACGTGAGTGATGGCTGGGAACGGTAGGGGGAAAACGGTTCCTATTTCAGCCGGTATTCCGAAAAGGTCGCCTATCCTCTGGCCATTAACATCATCTTTTACCTGATGACGCATTGACTGCGCCTTCCAAAGTAGCGAGCCAATTTCGCACATGAATTACACGATCTCAAAAGTCCCAGTTCGTCCCGACGAGGCCAACAATTTTTGGCGCTCCATCCCGACCGACGAACTCAGCTACTTCCTGCCGCAAAGCAGCGACCATCGGCCGCGGACGGAGGTGCGCCTGTGTCATGACTTGCAGGGAATCCATGGATTGTTCGAGGTGGAGGATCGGTTTGTCCGCTGCGTGCGAACCGATTATGGAAGCGAAGTGTGGAAAGATGGTTGCGTGGAGTTCTTCGTCGAACCAAAGCCAGCCCGGGGTTACTTCAACTTCGAGTTCAACGGCGGCGGCGCTTTTTTGGTCAATCACATCGTTGACCCAACGCGCACTGCGGATGGGTTCAAGGCGTTTGCACGCATCCCGGAAGCCATCGCTAGGCCGGTGCGGGTGCGCTCCTCGCTGCCGCCCGTCGTCGAACCGGAGATTTCCGAAGCGGTCACCTGGGAGCTGGAATTCTTCCTCCCGTTCACGCTGTTGGAAAACTATGTTGGCCGATTGGGGGAAGTAGCGGGGCAAACATGGCGCGGGAACTTTTACAAATGCGCGGAGGAAAATTCCCATCCGCACTGGGCGGCGTGGTCGCCCGTGGATGACTTCAACTTCCACCGGCCGGACTGCTTCGGGGAATTGCGGTTCGCTTGAAACAACCCCCCCGCCGCTTGGGAGACAAACTCCGCAGCGCTATCGGGGGAAAAGTTTTGGCTTCCGGGAGAAGCTATTTTGCCTTGGGCGCCAACGCCCAATCAAAGGTGATTTTCAAGTCATCACCGGTGCTGACCAGGAGGAACTTATAAGGCTCCAGTCCGTGACTGCTCATCTTGACGGGCGTACTGCCGATCACTCGCAGTTTGCCATCCTTCTTCTCGATTGTGATCGGCATCGTGTTCGTGACCGTCACGCCGGTGATGGTGAGTGCGCCCACTGCGTCAAATTTAAGCGGACCCGTCGTGCCCGATGGCGAGGTTGGCTTCAGTTCGAAGAGGCGGTATTCAATTTTCGGGAACTTCGCGATTTTCATGTGTCCCTGCATCTTGGAATCCATCGTCGAACTAGAGCTTTTGAACGAACGGACGGGAATGGTCACTAGGGTGACGGGTTTAGCGTCCGCCGCATTGGTGAGCGCGGATTCGGGGAAGTTTGCGTCCGCTTCCATAAACCCAGTGACCATGATGCTTTCCATCGTCCAATCGTGCATGGTGGACGTGCCTGCCATCTTGCATTTGCTCTCGGCGGGCACCCCCTCGTAACGGATGGGTTCGGCTGTGGCTTGGAACGCAATCGTCAACGCCCAGACGGCGGAGAACGCGAAGGACAGATTTTTTTGATTTTGGATTCGGGGCGTTTTCATATTCAAAATTCAGTGATCAACTACTTTTAAGACGGGCGGTCGTTCAAGCCAATTCAAAAATCTCAGGTTTCAATCCAAAACTGCGCGGGGCGAGGGCGAATCAATGACCTGACCCACCTCTACTTTGGGGCGGTTTGCGGTGTCGCATCGCCCTTTTCCAAACCGAGCGCCCACTTGATACCGCCAAGGATGTGCATTTGATAAGCTTCGGCGACAGCGGGTGAATTCTTCCGGTCGCCCTTTCCTTCCTTCCAAGCTGGATCCCAGACGTCTTCGCGATGGCCCAGGGAGGTGTAGAACACGCGACCGTTGCCGAAGTTCTTGCACCACGCGATGGGGTAATCCCCGGGCGTCTGATTGTTGGGATGTTTGTCCAGCGTGAGCAGACCATGGACTTTGTTCCGGTCAAAATTCTTGAGCTGATAAATTTCATCAAACACGGTCCACGTAGCGGTGAGGTGGCGGCACGCAGGGCACTGCGCGCTTTGATTGATCACCTCGACCTCCACCTGCGCCCCATGCGTCTTGAATTCGCCACCGATCATCTCGATATAGGGCGGAAATCCGGGGAACGTATCCGTGGCCGAGTGCATGCCGACGAAACCTTTGCCGGACTTGATCCAATCTATAAACGCCTGCGGTTCGGGAAGGGGAAGATTCCCGGTGGTGTTCGCGAAGATCACGCCGTCGAGTTTCTTCAGGGCGGCAACACTCATCTTTTCGGCCAGCACTTGGGTGATGGCGGCTGTGACCTTGGCTTGATCTGGCTTGCCATCCGCGCCTTGAAACTGCGGATCGTTGGGCTCAACGCGCGCATAATCCACCGTGAACGCGCCGCTACGCTGCGCCAGTTCGCCGATGATTTTTTCCGCTGTGGGAATCGAGCTGTGCCGGAAACCCGTGGTAGTGGAGACCACCAGCACCCGTTTGGGGGATGAGTCTTGCGCGGAGGCGGAGGTTACGCTGGTGTTGGCCAGGAGTAATGCGCCCAGCAGTCCCGGCAAGGTTAGCAGATTGCAGAAACGGTAATTGTTCATAAGTTTTATATCAGATCAATTTTGTCCGCGAATGATGTATTGGCTCACGGCACAAATACAGACTTTTAGCACCAGAAGGAATTCAAATTTTGATCTTTCTGTTATTCCCGCCGCACTGGCGCTGGCGAGGCGGGCGACGAATGACAACCGGTCGGGCGATGATTTTCCGGGATGAGGCGGCGGCGGTCGCCGGCTGATTCATTATTAGAAAGTTGTGCGCGGGTTCGGCGCGGGTAATCTCCGGCCATGCCCATCGTTGCGCATTCCAGCTACGCATCACCTGGCTGGCTTGCGAACGGCCACCTCCAGACCCTGATCCCAACACTTTTTAGAAAGGTTGGCGGCATTGCTTATCAACGTGAGCGCATTACGACGCCGGACGGTGATTTTCTGGACCTCGATTGGGCTGCGGAGGGCACGCCTCGCTTGGCGGTGATCGCGCACGGATTAGAAGGGGATTCCCAGCGCGCCTATGTCCGGGGTATGGTCAAGGCGCTCGCCCGAAACAGATGGGACGCCGTTGTCTGGAATGCGCGGGGATGCAGCGGCGAACCCAACCGGGGGCTGCGGTTTACGCATAGCGGCGCCACCGAGGATTTGCACACGGTGATCTCCCATCTTACGGACACCCGCGCCTACGAGGAACTGGCGCTGATAGGATTCAGTCTGGGGGGCAATTTGACGCTCAAGTATCTCGGGGACCGCAGTCGGGAATTGCATCCCCGAATCAAGCAAGCCGTCACCTTTTCCGTTCCGTGCGACTTGCGGTCCGGCTCGCGCCAACTGGCCAGCTTGACCAACCAGATTTACATGCGCTATTTCCTCCGCAGTCTCCGGCAAAAAATCCGTGCGAAAATGAAAGTGATGCCGGGGAAAATCCACGACCGCGATTACGGCCGGCTCCGCACGTTCAAAGATTTCGATGACCGGTACACCGCCCCTCTCCATGGCTTTGCCGATGCGGAAGACTATTGGCGCCAGTGCAGTTGCCGACCGGTCTTGAAACAGATTTCCATCCCAACCTTGTTGATCAACGCCCGGAACGACCCGTTTCTGGCTGACGCTTGCTATCCCATTTCCGAGGCGGAGGCGAATCCCAATTTACATCTGGAAATGCCGGCATCGGGCGGTCATGTGGGCTTTGTCAGCTTCAATCCACAGGGAGAATACTGGTCAGAATTCCGCACCCGCGCCTTCCTGCAATGAAATCGCTCGCAGGGAAGACCCGCCCGGCGAAGTTTTTCAATCAGGTTATTCTCCTGTGAGCGGTTAAGCGCAGAGGCGTTGAAGAAATTCGTGTTCATTCATGACCCTTCGTGGTTTAACCTTGCCGCCGCATGAACATTCAAACCGCCGTCCTTTGCGATGCGGCAACCGATGACAATGGCAAACTCAACCTCCTGGGCGCGTTCGATACCATTTACGCGCGCGAACTGCCTGCCATCCATCCGCAATGCGCGGTGGCGTTGCGCGTGACGTTTCTCGCCGGCGATGAGGGCAAGCGCCAGTTGAAACTCAACTTCGTGGATGCCGACGGGCGTGCCATCATGCCACCGATTGAGATTCCGGTGGAAGTCGCATTGCCGGAGGACATGCACTTCGGCACGCGGAATTTCATCGTCAACATCCAGCAGTTGAAATTCGAGACGCCGGGACTTTTCTCGATGGACCTGTCGCTTGATGGCCAGCCGCAGGCCAACATTCCGCTGCTGGTCAAGCATGTGTTGCCGCAAGCCCCTGCGTAAATTGGCGGCGAGAAATCACCTCGATCTAGCGGCGACACCATGACTTTGTCCCATCAACTGATCCTCACCTTCCTGTTGCTCAACGCAACGGCGTGATGCGCTGTCTCGAAGCCACGACCGGCAACGAGTTTTGGCAGGAGAGAATTGGCGGGGAATACTACGCGTCACCGCTATTTGCCGATGGCAACATCTACTGCTTCAGTCAGGACGGGAAAACGCCCGTACTCAAGGCCGGACGAAAATTTGAAGTCGTGGCGACCAACACACTCGCGGACGGTTTCATGGCTTCGCCTGCGGTTGACGGCCGTGCGCTCATTCTCCGCACGAAGAAAAATCTTTACCGGATTGAGACGAACCGTTCCAACGGAGTCCCGTAGCGCGGGCGAATCGCAGAATCAGACCTTGTCGCAACCGGCGAAGAGTTCGTCCCAATCACAGCGAAGGGTCGCACGCAGACGAACCAGCGTTGGCAGGCTTGGAAAGTTGTCGCCGGCTTCCACGTTTTGGATGTAGCGGGCGCTGACGCCGACTTTTTCGGCGAGCTTTTCTTGAGTCAAATCCCGCCGCGCCGCAATCCGGCCAAGTTCTTTCCAAGCCGTGTTCGATGCGGACAGAATTCGGGTTTGCGCACAGGCATTGCTGAAATCCTGTCGAAAAAGCCGAGCGGCAATCCCGAGGCTTTACTTCGTGATCTGTTTTCATTTAGCTCGCTGCCGTGGACCAAGCTGAATTTCCAAAAGCAGTGTTGCTGAAACGGAGCAGTTTGGTTCGAATCAAACCGTTCAGAAAGAATACAAGAGTGAGAACAAAATTGGGCATTATCGTCGGTATTACAACCAGCCTGCTATCGGCGATGAATTCCGCAAACGCACAAGCGCCAAACTCGGTAGCGGGAGACGGTTTTTTGGTGGGAATTAGCAGTGGAACATTTCCGTTTGCCAGTTCCGGCTATTACCTCTTCATTCCTGCCAACACTGGGAACAGCTATCAATCAATTGGAATTTACAATGTTTCAATCAGCACAGGCACGTATGGCTACACGCCATCCAGTCCTTCGGCAGCTGCGCTGAGTATAAATGATTCCCTTGCTGGCTTGGGAACAGTCAGTGTGAGCTTTGCAACTTTGAACTCGGGTAGTTTTTATTCGACCTTAAATTCTTACCCCAGTGCTTCTCAAACTGGAAACTTCAGCTTTGCTTCAAGCAACGCGCCGAGTTCGATTGTTGGTAAAACCATCGTATGCACAATTTCGGACGGACTATCTCCCTTCGCTAACATTGGTTCGTTTACGATTCATGCAGCTGCCTCCGGAAATACTTACACCATTCTTGGAGATGGGGTTGGGACCGCAAACAGTTCCGGCACTTATTCCTATTCACTGGCCAACAGAAGCACTGGCAAACTGCAAATCACCGACTCACTGATAGGGGCTAGCACGGTATATCTTGGCTTGGCAGACGCATCAGCGGGTGGTTACGCCATCACACAACCAGCAACCGGTGGATTTCAAATAGGTAGTTTCATGATTTTGGACACCACGCCCCCAACGGTCACAATTACCAACCCACCGTCGGCCAAGACCTACACGAATGCTCAAACCGTGAGCCTTTCGGCGACGGCTGCGGACAACTTCGAGGTGGCGAACGTCGAGTTCTACGATGGCGCGACACTCAAAGGCAGCGACTCGACACCGGCCTACACTTTGGATTGGTCGTTCACCGACGCTGACAACGGCGCGCATGTCTGGACGGCTCGTGCTTACGACGCTGCTGGAAATGTTTCCACCTCTAGTCCTGTCACGTTGACTGTGAGCATTGATATAACCTCGCCGACGGTTTTTATTTCAAGCCCAACCAACGGAGCCAATCTCGCAACCTCGCCAACGACGGTGTCAGGCACGGCAATTGATCCCGGCTCGCCAACGAGTGGCCTGGCAGTCGTGGAAGTGCGAGTCAACAGCGGCAGTTGGTCGAACGCCACCGGCACCACCACTTGGACTCGCAGTGTCACGCTGTCACCTTGCCCCAACACAATCGAAGCGCGAAGCCTCGACAAGGCGGGGAATTACTCGGCAATCGTTTCCAACTTCGTCTCATACGTTCCACCGAATACCGTGCCCAACAAGCCGACGAACATTTCCCCCGCGGCGGGTTTAACCGGGGTATCGCTCACGCCGACGCTCCAAGCCACCGGGTTCAGTGACCCCGACTGCGTTGGTGATTCCCACGCCGCCAGCCAGTGGCAGGTGCTTAACAGCTCGGGTGTAAATGTCGTCGCAGACAGTGGTACGGACGTGGTGAACACGGCGAGTTGGACGGTCCCCGCCGCGAAATTGTATTACGGCAGCAATTATCAGTGGCGGGTTCGTTACCGTGACAGCCGCAATGGCTGGAGTTCCAACTCCACAGCAACAGCTTTCACAACGGCCGGCCCGCTGCTGAATGGAACCAAGCAAGGCACAGACATGATTTTCAAATGGCCGACGAATGCACCTGGTTTCTCGTTGCAATGGGTCACGAATCTTGGATTGGCGTATTGGAGCAACGCCACGCCTGCTCCTGTGATTGTGGGCGGGCAATACACCGTTACCAACAGCATCACCAACAACGCAAAGTTTTATCGGTTAAAAAAGTAGCGTAAGGCGCAGGCAGTGGCGGGCGGACAAAAAGTACGGGATGAGTTGCGTTCTCGCCTTCGACTTGGCAACAAAGCTTTAAGCACAAAATCAAAAGTCACTGCTGGTTGCTTACGACTCGGCCCGTTTCTGCCCGCCGCCACCACCGCACCCAGAATTGTCTCTCGTTCCGTGGGGAACCCTGCTAGGATGTAAAAGTCGCGAAGACACTACATGACACCAAAACTTTTTTCCGAACTCGGCCTGTCCGCTGAAGTCCAGAAGGCCATTGATAAACTCGGCTTTGAAAAGGCTGCACCGATTCAGGCTGCGGCCATCCCCGTGCTGATGGCCGGGCACGATGTTGTGGGCCAGTCGCAGACCGGTTCGGGCAAGACGGCGGCGTTCGCCATTCCCGCCATCGAGAAGACCGACCCCAACCTGCGGGCGGTGCAGGTCATCATCCTTTGCCCGACGCGCGAACTGGCGGTGCAGGTGTCCGAGGAGGTCCACAAGTTGGCGCTCTTCAAACGCGGCATCAATGCGCTGCCGATTTATGGCGGCCAATCCTACGAGCGCCAGTTCTACGGCCTCAAGCAGGGCGCTCAAATCGTGATCGGTACGCCGGGGCGCGTAATGGATCACATGCGCCGCGGTACGTTGCGCCTCGAAACCGTGAAAATGGTCATTCTCGACGAAGCCGACGTGATGCTCAACATGGGTTTCCGCGAGGACATCGAAACCATTCTCAAGGGCGTGCCGAA
>JANYBF010000220.1 GCA_025360895.1 Verrucomicrobiota bacterium | reverse complement strand
GCAGATAAGAACGGAGGTCGGTTCCCAACTAATTTTGACCAAGCCGCCGCTCTCTAGCCCGGTCAAGCCAGGGATGAATCCATGCTCGCAACCAATCAATTTGATATTTTCTATACCGGCTCGCTCAACGCGTTGACCAATGGCAACATCATTGTCATCGGCGAGTCCCAAGCCCAACCCGTGAGCGGAGGTTGGGTAAAAACGTACGGTTTTGCCGACGGCCATTCCGAAGTGCATAAAGAAGCGGATGGCAACTTTGAGGCCTGGGAGAAACAGCACATGATTTTGCCGCCTTGAATCGGTTGTTTTTGACAATCGCTTGCTCCGGAATGTTGTTACCAGTTTGCCTCACCAAATCGAACTCTCCCCTTCCCTGCCCCGCGGCCTGCAATAATCCGGTGGCGTCCTGAGTTAGCTAAACAAACATCGGTATCGGACAAAGGGGCACTCGACCTCTCCGCTTAGTAAGGGCCCACCGCTGCAATGCCTTCGCTCGCACCCAAACTTTTTTGTTCGGTTTGCTTCCGCAGCGGGTCTTTACTGGTGATTGAACATGACGGACAACCAAAACTTGCTCGCCGAATTCGTCCAGACCGGATCGGATGCCGCCTTTCGTGAATTGGTCGCCCGTTACGTTGACCTGGTCTATTCGACGGCGCTCCGGTTGGTCGAAGGCGACACGCACCGGGCGGAAGACGTGGCGCAAACCGTCTTTGTGGACCTGGCCCGGATGGCCCGGACGCTTTCGCCGGAGGTCCGGCTCGGGGGCTGGTTGCATCGCCACACCTGTTTTGTGGCCGCAAACCTCATGCGCGGCGAACGTCGTCGCCAAATTCGTGAAAGGCAGGCCGTTGAAATGAATGCGCTGCAAAACAATTCCCGGACGGACCTTTCGCTGGTCGCGCCGATGCTCGACGAAGCCATCAATGAACTGGACGAAGCGGATCGCACGGCCATCCTGCTCCGCTTCTTCGAGCAGCATGATTTCCGCGCGGTCGGCCAGGCCTTGGGCAGCAACGAAGACGCCGCGCGCATGCGGGTGACGCGGGCCTTGCAAAAACTGGAGAGCTTCCTGAAGCGACGCGGCGTCACGACGACCGCCGCCAGCCTCGGCATTGTTCTTTCGGCCAACGCCGTCCAGGCCGCACCAGTTGGACTGGCCCTCACGATCTCTACCGCCGCCGCTCTTGCCGGAACAACCATTATCCCAACCGCAACTGTCACCACCATCAAAACCATCGCCATGACTACACTGCAAAAGACCCTCGCAACCGTGACCATTGCCGCCGTGCTCAGCACGGGAATTTATGAGGCCCGCCAGGCCTCGCAACTGCGCGGCCAGATCCAGACGCTCCAGCAACAACATGGGCCGCTGACCCAGCAAATTAAGCAATTGCAGGAGGACGCAGTCGCCCGACAAGCAGTGCTTCAGCAGGAAAATGAACGGCTGCGACAAACCGTGGCGGGTGTTCCCAAACTGCGGGGTGAAGTAGCGCAATTGCGCACAGCCCAGTTACAACAGCAACAATTGAAAACCGCCGGCGTGGACGCCAACGACCCGGCCACGCAACAATTTTTGGCGGCAAAAAAGAAAGGCGAACAAATCGCCCGGTACATGCAGCAGATGCCCGACAAGATGATTCCCGAAATCAAGCTGCTTACGGATGTTGATTGGTTGGTGGCCACCAAAGCGGCCAAATTCGACACCGACGCTGATATTCGCCAGACGCTCAGCAATCTGCGACAACTCGCCAAGAACCGGATGCCGATGGGGCAGGCATTAGCGAACTTCACCCAGGCAAACAACGGGCAGTTGCCAACCGACCTCGCTCAACTGAAACCCTATTTCAAATCAGCCTTGGGTGATTCGACTTTGGACGATGCGACTCTCAGTACGATTCTCGCACGCTACAAACTATTGCATACGGGAAATCTGGGCGATCTCCCCCCAAATACATGGATCGTCGCTGAGATTGCTCCTGTGGATAAAGATTACGACAGCCGCGCCAAATTCGGGAATGGCACGTCCACCATCATTAACAATGGCACCGCCGGGTCGTATGCCGAAGGCGAAAACAGCGAGACGGGCGTCAAGCCTTAGTCAGCACAGTTGCGTATTCGGTCAAAGCGCCACCACCGTCACGCAACGCGGGCGCGCAGCGGAACTTTGGAAACACTTACTGGCATCTCTCGATTGGCAACCGACCCCCTGGCCTTTGGCCGTAGCGGCAGGCATCCCTGCCTGCCATGGAGCCGTGGCTTCCAGCCCGGCGGAAAAACCTCACGCAGACCAAGCGAGTTGAAACTTTCGTGAGTCGCAGAAACTTCAAGCGCTCTTTCCGGGCGGCAGGATGCTCGCCCTCTACGTCAGGCAAGATGCCCGCCGCTACATTCCCTGTCCGATTTCTGGGGCCGTGGTCATTATCCTATGAGTGAACGCTCAAACCGACCAACAACTCTTGCGGGATTGCGCCGGAAGTCATTCGGAAACGGCCTTTGCCCGTAGCGACAGGCATCCCTGCCTGCCGTAGAGCCGTGGCTTCCAGCCCGGCGGAAAAGCCTCACGCAGACCAAGCAAGTTGAAACTTTCGCGGGTCGTAGAAACTTCAAGCACTCTTTCCGGGCGGCAGGATGCCGCCCTCTACGTCAGGCAAGGATGCCCGCCGCTACATTCCCTGTCCGATTTTCCTGTCGGCGGCTACTATAGGGTGAGTGAACGACCAAACTGACGCCCAACTGCTGCGCGCTTATGCGGAACACCGCTCCGATCCGGCTTTCGCCGAACTGGTGCGCCGCCATGTGGATATCGTCCACTCCGCCGCAGTGCGCATGGTTTGTGACCCGCACCTCGCGCAAGATGTGACTCAGAGTGTGTTTTTCGCCCTTGCCCGCAACGCCGCTCAACTTACGGCTCGCCCGGTGCTGTCTGGTTGGTTACATCGCCCCGCGCAAAATATTGCCGCGCAGACCGTCCGCACCGATGTGCGTCGTCGGGTTCGGGAACAGGAGGCCGCCGCCATGAACGAATTGCTTGCCGCTGAACCAAATGCCGTTTGGGAGAACATCGCCCCGCAGCTCGACACCGCGCTCGGCGAGCTGAGCGAAGCGGACCGTGACGCGCTGCTGCTCCGCTACTTTGAACGCAAGTCCGCAAGCGAGATGGCGACGACGCTCGGCATCAGTGATGAGGCCGCGCAAAAGCGGGTGAATCGCGCCGTGGAACGGCTGCGCGAATTCTTTGCCAAACGCGGTCTCACTGTCGGCTCGAGCGGGCTCGGCGTCGTTATTTCCGCTAACGCCGTCCAAGCCGCGCCGGTGGGACTCGCCGTCACCATTTCAACTGCTGCCGCCACCCTGGCCGGAACAACTGCCGTTGCCACTGCCTTCAAAACCATCGCCATGACTACCTTGCAAAAAACTGTTGTCACCGCCACCGTCGCTGTCCTCACCGTCGCAGGAATCTACGAAGCCCGCCAAGCTTCAACCTTGCGTGCCGAAGTCCAAGCGCTCCAAGAACAGCAAGCGCCGCTGGTTCAACAAAACCAGCAGTTGCAAAACGAGCGTGACGACGCGACGAGTCGTCTGGCTCGGTTGGATGACGAGGTTGAAATTGCAAAACGAAATTCCAGCGAACTATTGAGATTGCGGGGCGAAGTTGCTCAACTTCGACGGCTGCGTTTAGCAGTCAATACCAGCACGACAGACGGCGGTGGGGAAGCTCTGGTCGACAAAGGTCTTCGGCGCGCTCAACGATTCCCGAGGGAGACTTGGGTTGAGGCGGGCTCCGCGACACCAACAGATGCGATACAAAGTTTTTTAAGTGCATTGATCTCTGCTGATACAAATAGAGTGACCGGGTTGATTGCCACCAACGATGGCTCGGGTGTTAACGTGGCACGGCTAGCGCCAGGAAATCTTGGTATAGTGAGCGGAGTATGGATTGTTAATCAGTCGCAAAGGAACGATGAATCTGTGCATGTGAGCGCCTTGGTTGAGCATCAAAGCACAGAGTCTGATAAGACCGAGGAAGTTACTTCGAGTGTGATCATTTGGATATTAAGGCAGTCGGATGAAGGGTGGCGAATTGTCGATATGCTCCGATAAGCGTCCAGAGTTTGTTTCCGATCGTCATCCTTGGAGTCTGTCACGCGCTTTTGTTGAGATAAGGCTGTACTAGGCATGGACTTTGTGCGGTCGGTTTGGGGGTGAAGGAAACTGCCGTTGCTCAATTAAACATCGCAAATCTCGACGCCTTGTTTGAGGGAAGCCAGCACGTCAGGACGTTTGGGCACAAATTCCTGCGCGACGAAGCCTTTGTAGCCCGTATCCAGAATCGCCTGCATCACGCGCGGATAGTGAAGTTCCTGGGTGTCGTCAATCTCCCCGCGACCCGGCACACCGCCGGTGTGATAGTGCGCGATGGATTGGTGGTTCTGTTTGATCGTGTCACAAACGTCGCCGTCCATGATTTGCATGTGATAAATATCGTAAAGCAGTTTGAACCGTTCGGAGCCGACTTGCTTGACGAGTTCCACACCCCAGCGCGTGTGATCACACATGTAATCGTGGTGGTCAACCTTGCTGTTGAGCAATTCCATGATGACGGTGACTTTGTGTTTCTCGGCGAGCGGCGCGATGCGTTTCAAGCCAATGGCGCAATTGGCCAGACCTTTTTCGTCATCCATGCCGGCACGATTACCGGAAAAGCAAATAATGGTCGGGGCGCCGAAGTCGGCCGCGAGGGGCAGCGTCTGCGCCATGAACTCGACGATTTTGTCGTGGTTCTCGACCCGATTGAGCCCACTGGTGATGCCGCCGGGCACGCCGCTCACGACGGCGCAGGTGAGCCCGTGCTTTTTGAGCGTGGGAAAATCCTTCACTTCGAGGAGTTCGACGGATTGGAGTCCGATTGCTTTGCCGGCAACGCAGAATTCTTCGAGGGGAATTTTGCCGTAACACCATTTGCAAACCGAGTGATTGATCCGGCCCTTGAGTTGCGGGGCGACGGCGGCTTCCGCGGCGGCTAACCGATGCGACAGGTTGGAGGCGACGACGGCGGCAGCCGAAGCGCCAGCGATTTTGCGGAGAGCGGAACGGCGGGAAAGTTGAGTTTTCATGACGGAGTTTTACCACGGATGGAGCCGGATGGGCACGGATATTTTTTGGAGCTTCTCGCAAAGACACCTGGTAGGGAAGGCGCGCTGCGCCGTCCAGCGCCGCGTTCAGTGGTGCAACGTCTTGGATCGGGTGCGCACCTCAAAAGGCGTTCCGGCCCTGCGCGGGCCGGTGGTCATCGCAGCGCGATGACTCTACCCGAGTGCCAATGCGCCGGTGCTGTCCCCAAACTTTTCCACCGGCGTGCCCATGTGGTCGAGCATGGAGACATAGAGGTTGCACAGCGGCGTGCCTTTTGGACTGGCGATATG
>JANYBF010000204.1 GCA_025360895.1 Verrucomicrobiota bacterium | reverse complement strand
GTCGATGCCGAGGAGTGCGGCGATGCTGCGGGCCCGCTGGCGCGCCGCCACGACTGCGGATGTGGCATCCCTCGCGGCCGACATTGCCCAATGGCAGAAAGTCCTGTGGAAATTCAGCAGCGTGGGCCATATCGGCAAGGTTGGCGGCCCCAAGGCGTGGATGGAGCCGGTCAGTCCGCTCAGTACAAAACAAGAGGTCCGCCTCAAACTCACGGCGCCGACGAACAGCAATGAAGTGGTGATCTATCTCGTGGCCAGCGACGCGGGCGATGGCAACACCAACGATTTTGTACTCTGGCAACAACCAAAACTCGTCGTCCCCGGACAACCCGATCTGCTCCTGCGCGACGTGCGGGATTTCACCCGCGAAATAACCGCACGACGGGAAACGATTTTCGCCGCCGCGACCAAATGCCTGACGATCGCAGCTGAACTTAATGCCACCACCAACCAGCTTGACGTGGCGGAACTTTCGCGACGACACAGCTTGGACCCGGAGGTGTTGACTGCATGGTTGGATTATCTCGGCATCGGTTCCAGCGCTGCGATCAAACTGGACCACTTCACGAACCAGATGCATAAGGCTTCCGGCTATGATTACGTCAATGGGTGGGGTTCGAGCGATACGCCGTTGCTCCTCGCGAACTCCTCGGACCAGCAAGTGCGCATCCCGGGCAACCTGAAAGCGCATGGTGTCGTAGTCCATCCCTCACCAACATTAAATGCTGCCGTCGGCTGGAAAAGTCCACTCGCCGGCATCATGCGCGTCGAAGCCAAGGTGACCCATGCGCATCCCGAATGTGGGAATGGAATCGAATGGTCACTGGAACTCCGGCGTGGAAATACGCGGCGGCGGCTGGCCACCGGCACCACTCAAGGCAGCAACGAAGTGAAGATCGGCCCCATTGAAAACCTCGACGTGCAGACCGGCGACCTGGTGTCGCTGCTCATCGGTCCGCGCGATGGCAACCATTCCTGCGATCTCACCGATGTTGAACTGGTGATAAAAAGTGCTGGCGAAGGTGGGCGCGAGTGGAGTCTTACCCGCGACGTTTCACCCGATGTGCTGGTGGGTAATCCCCACGCCGACCGCTTTGGCAATGCAGGAATCTGGCATTTCTACACCGAGACCGTGTCCGGCAAAGACACCGGGCCAGTGATTCCCGCCGACTCCCTGCTGGCGAAATGGCAAGCCACCGAGCAGGTCGGGGAGAAAAGCAAACTCGCCCAGGCGGTGCAGGAACTTCTGACTTCGGATGCACCGACGGCGAAGGACAGCCCGGATGCGAAACTGTATCAACAACTGGCTTCGCTCCGTGGACCGCTCTTCAAAAGCCACCAGGGTAGTAGCCGGCGTGAGGCGGCTCAAACTTCTTCCCCGAAAAGTCAGAACCTCCTCACGTCGGCTGCTACGAACGTGGTGGGCCTCGACTCCGCCGCTTTTGGCAAACACCCCAATGGCTCGGCCATCGATGCAAACAGCTTGTGCGTGCAAGCACCGTCGGTGATCGAGATCCGTCTTCCTGTCGACTTCGTCGCGGGTGCCGAGTTTGTGACGACGGGCATTCTGGATCCGAAAACCGGCACCGAAGGCAGCGTTCAATTGCAAGCGCTCACGAGCAAGCCTGCCAACACCCAGACACTGCTGCCTGGGGCATCCACCACTCAGAACAACAAGGGCACGTGGACCGACCCCGATAAGCCGGTCATCCACAGCACGCCGATCGTCATCGCGGAAGGCAGCGCGGCCAGCAAACGCATCGAAGGCAATCTGGATGAGTTTCGCCGGTGGTTCCCCGCCGCTCTCTGCTACACCAAAATCGTTCCGGTGGATGAAGTGGTCACCCTCACCTTGCTCTACCGCGAAGACGACCATCTCTCGCGGCTGATGCTCGACGAACCTCAGAAGGCCAGACTGGACCGGCTGTGGGACGAGTTGCACTACGTCAGTCAAGATGCGCTGACGTTGGTGGACGCCTTCGAGCAGCTCTGGCAATACGCCACGCAGGACGCCGACCCGAAGGTCTTCGAGCCGATGCGCAAGCCCATCAATGAGCGGGCTGCGGTGTTTCGGCAACTGCTCACCAACACCCAACCGCAGCATATCGAAGGCGTGCTGGAGTTCGCCGGGCGCGCCTATCGGCGTCCGCTGACCGACGGCGAAAAGAGTGAACTGCGCGGATTGTATCGCAAGTTGCGCACGGAGGAACTGCCGCATGACGAAGCCATCCGGCTCACGCTGGCGCGAGTCTTCGTATCACCGGCATTTTTGTATCGCCTGGAAAACGCTGCGCCAGGGGCAAAGCCGGGGCCGGTGTCGGATTGGGAACTCGCGAATCGCCTGAGTTATTTCCTGTGGTCTTCGCTGCCCGACGCGAAATTGCGCGACGCCGCAGCGGCGGGAAAACTTCACAACCCGGACTTTCTGGTGGCGCAAGCGCGACGCATGTTGCCTGATCCCCGCGTGCGCCGGCTTGCCACCGAGTTCGCCTGCGCCTGGCTTCACATCCATGACTTTGAATCGCTCGATGAAAAGAGTGAACGCCATTTCCCGACCTTTGCCAGTCTGCGCGGCCCTATGTATGAGGAGGCAATTCAGTTCTTCACCGACGCCTTTCAGAAC